>NZ_JBHXJG010000030.1:0-38180 GCF_042723425.1 Streptomyces sp. NPDC058375
GGCGGGGCCCGATCGTTCGCGAGCCCCGGGGAGCACAGGCTCCCCGGGGTCCGGTCGTTCCCAAAGCTCCCGGGAGCTACGACCCCAGGATCGTCGTCAGGAACTCGCCCGTCCACGCCAGCAGTTCGCGGCCGATGACCGGCTTGCCGCCGATCTTGCCCGTCGTCGGGCGCGGGACCAGGATCTGGTGGGCGGCCGGCTTGATGACCGTCTTGGGGTGCAGGCGCTTCAGGCGCAGCTCCTGGGACTCGCGCAACTCCACCGGGGCGAAGCGGATGTTGGAGCCCTGGAGGACGATCTCGCCCACTCCGCAGGCGCGGGCCAGCATGCGCAGGCCGGCGACCAGGAGGAGGTTCTCCACCGGTTCGGGCAACGGGCCGTAGCGGTCGGTCAGTTCCTCGCGGACCGCTCGGATGTCGTCCTCCGAGTTGGCCGAGGCGATCGCGCGGTACGCCTGGAGGCGCAGGCGCTCGCCGGGGGCGTAGTCGTGTGGGACGTGCGCGTCGACCGGGAGCTCGATCTTGACCTCCAGCGGGGGCTCCTCCTGCTCGCCGCCCTCCATCTGAGCCCGGTAGTCGGCCACCGCCTCGCCGACCATACGGACGTACAGGTCGAAGCCGACGCCCGCGATGTGACCGGACTGCTCGCCCCCGAGCAAATTGCCCGCGCCGCGGATCTCCAGGTCCTTCATCGCCACGTACATGCCCGCGCCCATCTCCGTGTGCTGGGCGATCGTCGCCAGGCGTTCGTGGGCCGTCTCCGTCAGGGGCTTCTCGGGCGGGTAGAGGAAGTAGGCGTAGCCCCGGTCGCGGCCTCGGCCCACCCGGCCGCGCAGCTGGTGCAGTTGGGAGAGGCCGAAGTTGTCGCCGCGCTCCACGATCAGGGTGTTGGCGTTGGAGATGTCGATGCCGGACTCGACGATCGTCGTGGAGACCAGGACGTCGAACTTCTTCTCCCAGAAGTCCACCACCACCTGCTCCAGGGCCGCCTCCGACATCTGGCCGTGGGCCGTCGCGATCCGCGCCTCCGGGATGATCTCGCGCAGGCGCGCGGCCGCCCGGTCGATGGACTCGACCCGGTTGTGGATGTAGAAGACCTGGCCCTCACGCAGGAGTTCACGCCGGACCGCCGCGCCGATCTGCTTCTCCTCGTACGGGCCGACGAAGGTGAGCACCGGGTGGCGCTCCTCCGGCGGGGTGGTGATCGTGGACATCTCGCGGATGCCCGTCACCGCCATTTCGAGCGTACGGGGGATGGGGGTCGCGGACATGGTGAGCACGTCCACGTTGGCGCGGAGCTTCTTCAACTGCTCCTTGTGCTCGACGCCGAACCGCTGCTCCTCGTCCACGATGACCAGGCCGAGGTCCTTGAACTTCGTCTCGGAGGAGAACAGCCGGTGCGTGCCGATGACCAGGTCGACCGAGCCGTCCTTCAGGCCTTCGAGCGTTGCCTTGGCTTCTGTTTCCGATTGGAAGCGGCTCAACGCTCGGACGTTGACCGGGAATTGTGCGTAGCGCTCGGTGAACGTGCCGTAGTGCTGCTGCACGAGGAGCGTCGTGGGGACCAGGACCGCCACCTGCTTGCCGTCCTGCACCGCCTTGAACGCCGCCCGGACCGCGATCTCCGTCTTGCCGTAACCGACGTCGCCGCAGATCAGTCGGTCCATCGGGACCGTCTTCTCCATGTCCTCCTTGACCTCGGCGATCGTGGACAGCTGGTCGGGCGTCTCCGCGTACGGGAACGCGTCCTCCAGCTCCCGCTGCCACGGGGTGTCCGAGCCGAAGGCGTGGCCCGGGGCCGCCATGCGCGCGCTGTACAGCTTGATCAGGTCGGCGGCGATCTCCTTGACCGCCTTCTTCGCCCGCTGCTTCGTCTTCGTCCAGTCCGCGCCGCCGAGCCGGTGCAGCGTCGGGGCCTCGCCGCCGACGTACTTGGTGACCTGCTCCAGCTGGTCGGTCGGGATGTAGAGGCGGTCGCCCGGCTGGCCGCGCTTGGCGGGGGCGTACTCGACGAGCAGATACTCGCGGGTCGCGCCCTGGACCGTGCGCTGCACCATCTCCACGTACCGGCCGACGCCGTGCTGTTCGTGGACGATGTAGTCGCCGACCTCCAGGGTCAGCGGGTCGATCGTCTTCCTGCGGCGGGCCGGCATCCGGCCGAGGTCCTTGGTGGCCGTGCGCTGGCCGGTCAGGTCGGTCTCGGTGAGCACCGCCAGCTTCAGCGCCGGGTCGACGAAGCCCTGCTCGATGGCCCCGCAGGACACGTGCACCAGGGACGGGGTGAGCTCCGTCAGGTCCGCGTCGAGGCGGGCCGCGATGCCCTCGCCGCCCAGCACCTCGACCGTACGGGAGGCGAGGCCCTGGCCCTCCGTGACGTACACCGTGCGCCAGCCGTCGGCCAGCCAGCCCTTGGTGTCGGCGAGCGCGCGGGCGGTGTCGCCCCGGTACGCCTCCGGGGCGTGCATCGAGAGCTGGAGGGTGTCGTCGTCGTGGTCTGCGGCGTCGGCCGCGAACGGGGAGATCGACCACCACATCATGTTCAGCTCACGGGCCCGGTCCCGGACGTCCGCGATGCCCCACAGCGAGGCCGCGCCCACGTCGATCGGGGCCTCGCCGCCGCCCGCGCTCGCCGCCCACGACGCCTGGAGGAACTCCTGACTCGTGGCGACCAGGTCGGCGGCCCGGGTGCGGACCCGCTCCGGGTCGCAGACGATCGCCATCGCGTCCTTCGGCAGGACGTCGAGCAGCAGCTCCATGTCGTCGACCAGCACCGGGGCCAGGGACTCCATGCCCTCGACCGCGATGCCCTCCGCGATCTTGCCGAGCAGTTCGCCCAGCTCAGGGTGGGCCTCGGCGAGGGCCGCCGCCCGCTCCCGCACCTCGTCGGTCAGCAGCAGCTCGCGGCAGGGCGGGGCCCACAGCCCGTGCGCGGCGACCTCCAGGGACCGCTGGTCGGCGATCTTGAAGTAGCGGATCTCCTCGACCTCGTCGCCCCAGAACTCCACCCGGAGGGGGTGCTCCTCGGTCGGCGGGAAGACGTCCAGGATGCCGCCTCGTACGGCGAACTCGCCGCGCTTCTCGACCAGTTCCACCCGGGAGTACGCGGCGGCCGCCAGCGCGTCCACCACCTCCCCCAGGTCCGCGCTCTGACCGCCGGCCAGCGCCACGGGCTCCAGCTCGCCGAGCCCCTTGACCTGCGGCTGGAGCACGGAGCGGATCGGCGCGACGACGACGGAGACCGGGCCCGTCTCCGGGTCGTCCTCGCGGGGATGCGCCAGGCGGCGCAGCACGGCGAGGCGGCGGCCCACGGTGTCCGAGCGGGGCGAGAGCCGTTCGTGCGGCAGGGTCTCCCAGGACGGGTACTCCGCGATCGTGTCCGGCGGCAGCAGCGTGCGCAGGGCCGCGGCCAGGTCCTCGGCCTCCCGGCCCGTCGCGGTGACGGCCAGCACGGTCCGGCCGGTCTGCCGGGCCAGCGCGGCCACGGCGAACGGGCGCGCACCGGGCGGGCCCACCAGGTCGACATGGGCCCGGTGCCCGTCTCCGGCGGCCTTCACCGCCTCGGCGAGCGCCGGGTCCGTAACGACGACATCCAGCAGACCGTGCAGGCTCATGAAGTTTCCGTCCGGGATCAGATCAGCGGTGGCTCAGGACGCTGCCGGCAGCCGGCTGCTGCCCGGGCAACGCGAAGGGCCCGACACGTGGGACGCGCCGGGGGTTCCAGGTTACGACCCGGGGGTGACAGCCGCGCCCGCAACCGGCCGGGAGGCCCTGGCCGCCCACGCCGAGGGGCCCCGGCCGCCCGTCGTGCCGGGCCCGCCGCTCGTCGACGGTCGCGCACCGTTCATCTCTGTATCGCACACAGTTGTGCCGGGGATCCTCACAGGAGTGAGCACAGCGTCTAGTCTTTGCCCGACCCTTGCACACCAGGGTGTTCCGAGAGCGTCACACAGGCAGTACCGAGCACGGGCGGAGCGAGTAGCGGCCGGGGCGGGCGGCGCGGGGCGATCCCCCTCGGTGCACGGCCCCGCGGCATCAGGCATCGGGGGCGTACGTGGGCGAGAACGAGATGTCTGTCTTCGGGATCCCGGAGGCCGAGGAAGAGATCTACCGGCACTTCCTGCGCAACCCCGGCACCCGCGCCGACGACCTCCACCTCCTGCTGCACTCCCGGTCCGGGGAGGCCCGCGGCCGGATCGCCCGGCTCCAGGAGCTGGGGCTGCTGCGCGCCGAGGACGCGGAGCGGCGGATCTTCCCGGTGGACCCCGAGGTGGCCCTCACCCGGCTGGTGGACATCCGGCTCCACGCGCTCCACCAGGAGTTGCAGCGCGTCACCCGGTCGCGGCACGTCATTGACGGTCTACGCGCGGAGCAGGGGGCCCGGACGCCCCCTCCGCAGGGCATCGAGCAGCTGGAGGGGCTGGCCCAGATCCGTAACCGGATCGACGACCTCGCGTTCTTCGCCCGGGAGGAGATCCTCTCCGTGGAGCCGTACACCCGGCTGTCGGCGGAGAACATCGCCCGCTCCCGTCCGCTGGACCTGCGCTGTCTGCGGCGCGGGGTGCGGATCCGCAACGTCGTCTCCAGCGTGGCGCTCCAGGATCCGCCGACCGCCGCCTATCTGCGCGAGCTGGCCGAGCACGGGGCGGCGATCCGGGTGACGCCGGACACCACGGAGCGGCTCCTCGTCTACGACCGCCGGGCGGCGCTCGTCCCGCTGGACCCGCGCGACACCTCGCGGGGCGCGCTCCTGGCCCATCGCAGCGGCCTGGTCTCCAACATCATCTCCCTGTTCGAGCGGATCTGGGACCAGGCCGACGATCTGTCCCGGGCGGTCGACGGCGCGCCGAGCGGTGAGGACGCGGCCGTCCCCCGCCCCTCCGGTATCGAGCGGCGGGTGCTCGTGTCGATGTGCACGGTGGGCAAGGACGAGGCGGGCGCGCGGGAGCTGGGGGTGTCGGTGCGGACCTACCGGCGGCATGTCGCCGACCTGATGCAGACGCTCGGCGCGGCCAGCCGGGCGCAGGCCGCTCTGCTGGCCCGCGAACGCGGCTGGATCTGACCTCCTGGGGGGAGCACGGGGGCTGCTGCGAGCCCTTCTCCTACCGTTCCTCCGTCCAGCCGCGCAGGGCGGTGTCCGCCAGGACGCAGGACACCGCCCGCCGTACCGTCGACGCATCCGTCGCCCCGGCCAGCTCGATCCGCAGAGCCACCCGGTCCTGGGCCACATCGGTGTGGCAGGCCCAGTGCGCGGGAAGCAGCCCCAGCAGCCGTACGACGGTGGTCCACCCGGTCGGGGCCGCCCGGTCGCGGCGTACGACGATCACGTCGGCCACCCCGGTCCCGCCGGTCCGGCCCGCCGTCATGATGCCGCCTCCCGGTCCCCGGCGGGCCCCGGTCCCAGCACCTGCCGGGCCGCCGCCGCCAGGGCCGTGATGCCGACGGGCAGGGCGGCCCTGACGTCGGGGGCGAAGCCGGGGGCGTGGTTGGGCGGTACGGGTTCGCCTCCGGCGCGGGCCGCCCGCCAGGGCCCCGCCCCGGTGGTCCCGAGCATCCAGTACGCGGCCGGAACCCCGCCCGCCGCGAAGTGCGGGAAGTCCTCCGTGGCCGCCGACCCGGCGAGGTCCAGCACCCGGGCGGGCCCGAGCAGCGCCTCGTGGGCCCGGCGCACCCGGGCGGTCAGCGCCGGGTCGGGGCGCAGGGCGGGCGAGCGGGCGGTAACGGTGAAGTCGGGCGCGCGCGGGGATCCGGACGCGGCGGCCTCGGCCCGGACGACGCGTTCGGCGGCGGCGGCCAGCCGGTCGAGCGCCTCTTCGGTGAACGCCCTGATGGTGAGGGAGAGTTCGGCGTGGTCCGGGGTGATGTTGCCGCGCTCGCCCGCCCGCACCGAGCCCACGGTGAGCACGGCCTGCTCGGCGGGCGCGGTCGCCTCGGCCACCACGGTGCGCAGGCGCAGGACGGTGGCGGCGGCCATCAGGACCGGGTCGAGGTTGAGGTGCGGGGTGGCCGCGTGACCGCCCCGGCCGTGCAGGACCGCCTCGACGGCGACGCTCCCCGCCATCAGGGGCGGCCCGCCGGCCGGCGCATGGGCGAGGGTACCGGCGGGGAGCGGGGCGGCGTGCTGGGCCAGCACCGCGTCGGGGACGCCGAACCGCTCGTACAGTCGGCCCTCCTCCAGCAGGGACCGGGCCCCGCTCAGCGTCTCCTCCTCGGGCTGGCCGACGACGAGGACCGTGCCCCGCCAGGTGTCCCGGGTGGCGGCGAGGAGTGCCACCGCCCCGGCGACCGCCGCGATGTGCAGGTCGTGGCCGCAGGCGTGCATGGTTCCGGGCACGGTGCTGGCGTACGGGAGTCCGGTGGCCTCGGTGACGGGCAGCGCGTCCAGTTCGGTGCGCAGCAGCACCGTGGGGCCCGGCCCGTTGCGCAGGACCCCGACGAGTCCGTGGCCGCCGCCCACGGAACGGGAGACCGTACAGCCCGACTCGGTGAGCCGGGCGGCGAGGCGGTCGGCGGTGCGGTGCTCGTGGCCGGAGAGTTCGGGGTGGGCGTGCAGGTCGAGGTAGAGCTCGACGGCGGTGCGGAGCAGGGGGCGGGGCAGGGGCCGGGGCAGGGAGCCCGGCGGTGACACCTGCCCGGGGGCCCTGCCTGCCGGAGCCCCTCCGTCGGCCGGCCGGTCGGCCGCCCCGGGCCCGTCGCCGGTCGCGTGCCTGTTGCCGGTCGCGTGCCTGTTGCCGGTCACGTGCCTGTTGTCGGTCGTGTGGCCGTCGTCGTCCGTGTGCCCGTCGCCGGCTCCGCGTCGCTCGTCGTCGTCCGGGTTCTCCGTCGTCGTCCTCGCCGCTGTGACCACCGCGCACCTCATCTCTGCTGAACGAGCCTGCTCCGTACGGCTGTCACGTGCCGCTCCGCCGCCCTGCCACCGGGTGCCAGCGATGTGACAGCGAAAACGCGGCCGATCTGACAGCGGCCACGCCTGCAATGGGTCCAGCACCCGGGCACCGGACCGGAACAGCCGGCCGAACCCCCACGAGACCAGGGAGACCGCCATGACCCCCAAGACCGAACTCGCCACCCTCGCCGACGAGATCCTGGAGCTGGAGTCGGAGACCTTCGAGATCTCGGACTACTCCGACGCCTCCGAGGTCGTCCTCGCCGGTTCCACGTCGTGTTCCTCGACGTCGACCTGCTCCAGCACCACCAGCACCACCTCCTGCAGCGCCTGAGTCCGCTGCTCGGCCCGCTCGTGCGCCTGCCCCCTCCGTCGGTCGGAGGGGGCTGTCGTACGTGCCCCGCGGGCCGGTCACGGGAACGGGTGCGGGACGGCCTTGATCTCCGCCTCCGGCAGGTCGTCGGCCCGCCGGCCGGCCGCCCGCAGCGCGGTCCGCAGCCGGGGCATGCGCAGGGCCCGCTGTCTGCTCCAGCCGAAGTCCAGCGGCAGCAGTCCGGGGGCGATGGTGGAGACGGTGTGCAGGCCCATCCGGCGCTGCTCCGGCGTCGTCTGGTCGACGGCGAGGACGTCGTACCCCGCCCCCGCCAACCGGTCCCGCAGCAGCCGCAGATCGTCCAGCAGGTCTCCGGTGCGGGGGCGCAGCGGCTGCCAGTCGGCGAACGCCTCCGCCGGCGGGAGGACCGCGACCGGCTCCAGGTACTCGGCGGCGTGCCGGGCCATGGACGGCAGGCCGTAGAGCTGGGCGTGGTCCTTGAGGTGCAGGACCTTGGTGAAGTCCCGCTCCATTTCCTCCAGTTCGGCCCGTCGCTCGGCGACCTGGTAGGGCAGGTGCGGGATGTAGGTGAGGACTTCGGACAGGGCCGCCTCCACCGTGTCCGCCGGGTCGAAGCCGGCCGCCGCGCTGAAGGACAGAGTGCCGGGGCCGCCGTCCCGGCGCACCGCGAGGGCGGTGACGACGGGGACCGCCAGATCCATCCGCGTATCGAAGGCGTGCACGTCGTAACCGTGCAGGGCCGCCCGGTCGAGCATCGAGCGGACGGCGGGGGTGGTCGCGGTGGTGAGGTCGAGCGCGGTGAGGCGGGCGCGGCCGTACCAGGCGAGGAGGAAGGCGTCCCGCTCGACGAGTTCGAGCAGCCCGAAGAGGATCGCCTCCTCCGGACTGGCGCCGGTGGCACAGCCGTTGGAGCATTCGAAGACGAAGTTGTCCGCGTCGACGCCCGCGCTGTAGTGGGCGAGCCGGGCCGGGATCAGGACCGGGGCGTCGTCGCGCAGGGAGTGACCCCAGACCCAGGGGATCGCCCGGTCCGGGTCGAAGGGGCTGACCAGGGGGTCGGCGGCGTACGTCTCGGGGGCGTAGAAGCCGCAGTCGGCGGGGTTCAGGGCGGCCTGGCCCTGGCCGGAGAGGTTGCGGTAGCTGTCGACGACCGGGGTCGTGCCGCGTCGGCGGTGGGTGCCCGCGTACCGCTCCAGGCCCTCCAGGTGGGCGAGGGTGCGGCTGGTGGCGTAGCGGTTGGCCTGGCCGCTCCAGGTGACGTCGTTGAGACCGGCGTAACCGCGTACGAAGTGGGTTCCGGCGACCGGGGCGGTGGTGGTGGAGGTGGGGTTGATCCAGATGTCGGAACCGAGCGTGCCGCAGACCGGGTTGGCGAGGGCGGCGGTCGGCAGCGGGTAGGAGCCCAGGGTGCGGAGGCGGTAGGTGTCGGGGTCCGGTTTGGGGGTGGGGGCCAGTGTCATACGGGCGGCCTCCGCCGTGTCCGGGACTTCGTGGACGCAGGCGGGGCACAGCGGTTCGGGCAGCAGCGGGAAGGTGGCCGTGGCGAGGGTGACCAGGTCGACCCGGGTGACCTGGGGCAGTGCCCGGTCGGCGGGGGTCGCGGCGGTATCGGCTCCGGCGGGCGGGGTGGCGGCGTTCACGGCCGCACCGGGCAGGGTGGCGGCAGCGTCGGCGGGCGCGGCGTCCGGGGTGGCGGGGACCGGACCGGGCAGGGCGCCCGCGCCGGTCATCACCGCGCTGTACGTGGCCCAGACCGCGTCCACCGCGTACTCCGTGAGCACCGGCCAGTGCACGGCCCCCCGCGGCTCGTGCCCCAGCTCCAGTGCCTCCCGTTCCGACCGGCTGCGCAGCCGCTGCCAGCGCATCGCAAGGCACTGGCCGCAGGCGGTGGCGTCGGGCCCGCCGCCCCAGGGGCCGATGAGGACGGCCCGGGAGGTCAGCTGGACGTCGGCGGCGGGCCGGGTGTCGGCGTACCGGTCCGGGTGGCCGAAGCCGAGGACGTCGGCGGCCCCGAGCGGAACCACGTACGGCACGGGCAGGCCGCTGCCGCCGGGCGCAACCGCGTGGCGGGCCGACAACGCGGACTGGAGCCGGGCGCGCGCCGCGTCCAGCGGGGTCGAGGCGGTGGCCGTCGTCATGACTTGTCGCTCCAGCGGAAGGTCTTCAGCGCCACCGCGCCGAGGACGAGGGCGAATCCGGCGAGTACGGCGCAGGCGACGCCGATGTCCGTCAGGGTGCCGCCGCCGGTCAGCGCGCCGGAGACCCCGTCGTTGAGGTAGCGCAGGGGCAGGACCCGGGAGAGGGTCTGCATCCAGCCGGGCATGGCGTCCAGCGGGAAGAACGAGCCGGACAGGAACGCCATCGGAATCATCAGGCAGTTGGCGACGGCGGCGACCGCCTCGGGGGTCTTCGCGTAGCTGCCGACGATGACGCCCAGCGCGAGGAACGCGGTGATGCCGAGCACCAGCACCGGCAGGGCGAGCGGCCAGCGTTCGTCCAACTGGAGCCCGAAGGAGGGGAGCAGGGCAACGGCGACGAAGAGGACCGCCTGTACGGCTCCGATGCCGAGCGCCAGGACGTAACGGGAGGCGAGGACGGTGGAGACGGGCGTGGGCGTCATCCGGATCAGCCGGAGGATGTCGTCGCGCCGCCACTGCATGAGGACGAACCCGACGCCGAAGACGGCGGCGTTGCCGACGCCCCAGGAGAGCACGCCGGGCGCGATGTAGTTGATGTAGGGCTTGCCGCTCTCCTCGACCGTCTGGCCGTGGAAGATCAGGCCGAAGACCACCAGGAAGATCAGCGGGAAGGCGAAGGTGAAGAAGAGGGTGGTGCGGTCACGGGTGTAGGCCCGGTATCCGGCCTGGCTCAGCGCGGTGTAGGCGGTCATGGGGGTGTCTCCGTATCGCTGGATCACTGCACGGGTGTGCGTGGGGGCTACAGCTGGGGGCTACGGCTGGGCGGGGCGGTCGCGGATCGTCCGGGTTAGGGCTGCGCGGCGGCCGGGGTCACGGCTGTGCGGCTCCCGTGCCGGTCAGGTCCAGGTACACGTCCTCCAGGCTCACCGTCCTGGTCTGTACGCCCTGGAGCCCCGCGATCGCGTCGACGGCGGCCAGGACCCGGCCCGCCGCGAGGGTCTCCAGCACGAGCGAGCCGCCCTCCTCGGTGACCCGGTCCACGTCCGGGATGGCGCGGGCCTGTTCGGGGGTGAGGCGGTCGGCCGGGACCAGCAGCCGGGTGGTGGGGCTGGAGGCGGCGATCAGCCGGCCGGGGCTGTCGAGGGCGGCGACCTTGCCCGCGACCATGATGGCGACCCGGTCGCAGAGCGCCTCGGCCTCGTCCAGGTGGTGCGTGGTGTAGACGATGGTGCGGCCCTGTCCCTTGAGGTCGCGCAGGACCTGCCAGAGCGAGCGGCGGGCCTGCGGGTCGAGGGCGGCGGTCGGCTCGTCCAGGAAGATCAGTTCGGGGTCGTGGACCAGGGCGGAGGCGATGGCGAGCCGCTGCCGCTGGCCGCCGGAGAGGTCGTCGACCCGGGTGTCGCCCTGCTCGGTGAGGCCGACGGAGGCGAGCGCGCGTGTCGCGGCGGCCGCGTCGCACCGGTAGAGGGCCGCCATGGTGGCCAGGTGTTCGCGGGCGGTCAGCCGGACGAAGAACGCGGACGCCTGGGTCTGCACGCCGAGCCGGGGCAGCAGGGCGGTGTTGCGCGGCCAGGGGCTCTCCCCGAGGACCGCCACCGTGCCGGAGTCGGCCCGCCGCTGGCCCTCCATGATCTCGACGAGCGTGGTCTTGCCCGCCCCGTTGGGCCCGAGCAGCCCGAAGAACTCCCCGCGCGCGACGGTCAGCGAGACCCCGTCGACGGCCCGGGTGTCGCCGTACGTCTTGTGGACGTCGGCCAGGGCGACGGCGGGCCCGGCGGGCGGTCCCGAGGGGGGGTCGTGCGGGGTGCGGGGGGCGGTGGACGTCATGGAACTCTCCTTGGGATGGAACATCAGGCCGTCAGCAGATGATGGGCGCCCGCGACGACCGCCGCGACCAGAGCGGCGAGAACGAGCGCCGTGCCCAACACGTAGGCGGGGTAGGCGATTCGGGCGCGGCGCGGATATGCGGCCGCCTCCGGGGAGCGGCGAAGCGCGAACCGCAGATAGCTGCCGGCGGAGGCCGCGAGACCGGTGGCCCCGGCGAGCTGGCTCGCGATCCTGTACCCGTCGAGCGGTGGCAGCGGCACGAGCATCGCGAACGCCTGCACGCTGCCGAGGAGCAGCAGCGCGGCGAGCGCCTCGTGCGTCGCGTCGTCCAGCGGGGCGAACAGCCAGAGAGCACAGAAGGGGAGCAGGAAGAGGAGGTTCATCACCGCGCCCGCGACCGCCGTGGCGATGCGGTGCCGACGCCGGCCGAGGTAGAGGTAGTCGTCCACCGTGCAGTACATGATGACGACGGGCAGCCGCCACCGGAGCCCGATCTCCGCGACCTGCCCGCCGTGGTGCCGGGCCACCACGCCGTGGGCGAGTTCGTGGAGGGCGGTGCTCAGCCAGAGCAGGATCGCCGTACCGGTCAGCAGGACGGGGTTGCCGATCAATTCGCGTACAGCGAGGAGAAGTTCACGCGCACGGACGGCGATGACCGCCTCCATCGCGACGATCAGCACCAGCAGCGGAACCATCGCCCAGGGCGTCAGCAGAAAGCCGAAGAGCCGGTGGAGGCGGGCGGTGGTGGCGTCGGCGTCGGCCACCAGGGGGAGGGAGCCGCGCAGGAGGGTCCGGGGCTCGGCCGCGACCGCAGGGGCTTTCCGTGCGGGCGTCCCGGCCAGCAGCCCCTTCGTCCCGAGCATCGTGAGGATCTGCTGCCAGTGGGCATCCCCGAGCCGTCGCCCGTACTCCCCCGCGTACTCCTCGCCGATCTCCGCCAGGCTCCGCTCCCCGTCCATGCGGGCGATGAGGAAGTGCTCCTTGGCCCCGACCTTGAAGGAGTTGCCGGTCTCGGGGTCCTTGATCAGGTGGACGGTCGCGGCCCCGTCCAGCAGCGGGTCGCTGAGCAGGACGCGGGGCCGCAGCGCGGGGCGGTGGGCGGCGAGCGACCCGGGGGCGGCGCTCACGCGGGCCCCGCCCCGGACTCCGCTGCGGACTCCGAGGCAGTCCCCTGCGCGGACTCCTTGAGCACCCGGCCCAGGACGTGGCTGAGGTAGGCCTCGTCGCGGATGGTGACGTGCAGCCGGTTGTTGGTCATATGCAGGTACGGGGACAGCAGCAGCGGCAGCGCCACGGCGGGATCGGTGACCCGCTCGTCCCGCTCGCCGTCCCAGGACCGGAAGACCAGGTCCCCGTCCACGGCCAGTTTCCGCGCCCGGTCGCGGAGTTCGGCGCAGTGCTCGGCCCAGCCCGCCAGGGATCCGGGCAGCGAGCGGGCGCTCCCGGGCGGGGCCGTGGCGGCCCGGACGCGGGCGAACCGGTCCCGCAGCCCGTCCGCCGTGCGGGCGTAGTTGCGGTCGTACTCGCCGGTGCCGATGAAGCCGGTGCCGGGGAAGGCGCGGTGCCAGAACGCGTAGTAGTCGTCCAGGTATCCGGTCAGCTCCGCCCGGTCCGGCAGGAAGGTCGAGGACATCACCATCATCAACTGGGCTGCCGTGCCCAGCAGTACGGTGCGCAGGTGGAGGTTCTTGGTGGCCAGCGCGTCGATCACCAGGTCGCTGGAGTGCCGGAAGTGCCACTCGGCCAGCTCGATCCCGGCGGGCCCGCCGTACTTCCCGAACTCCGGCTCGTAACGCTCCCGGTGGCGGGAGTTGTTGGGGCGCAGGTTCATCCGGCCCTGCTCGTCGGTGTAGTGGCCGCGCTCGCTGCCGGGGAACTCGATCTCGAAGAGCGTGTTGTAGAAGTCGTTGAGGAACCCGGAGTCGACCTCGTACAGCGCGGGCCGCTCCGCCAGGAACGCGTCCACGGCCTGTTCGGTGCGGCGGGCCACTTCCGGCTCGGCGGCGGGCGTTGACGGCTTCAGACGCAGCCGTACGTGGGGGCCCTCCAGCCAGTAGTTGATGAAGAAGTACCCGGCGATCAGCCCGTCCGCCTCCAACTCCGCGACCAGCGGGCGGACGCAGTTCAGGAGGAAGGGGCGGGGGTTGGCGGCGTAGAAGACATGGGTGGCCTGCCAGGAGCCGGAGGCGGTCGTCGGCCTGGTCACGAGCGGGGTCATGGGGTCCTCCTGCGGACGGGTGCGGCCGTCTCCACGGCCAGTTCGGCGACATGGCGGCGGTGGCCGGAGACGGTGGGCAGCGCGTCCTCGTCCGGCAGCATCTCCCGGAACACCACACGGGCCCCGGGGGTCTTGATCAGCGCCTCGAAGGCGGACAGGGACAGCGGACTGTCGAAGTCGAGGTACTGCGGTTTGGCCCCGGTCGCGCCCCGGGCCCCGGTGTCCGACACGGTCGCGAAGACCCGGTCGGGCAGGCCGTGGGTACGCCGGAAGGCGTGCCAGTCCAGGAACCAGCCGTCCTCCGGTGCGCCGGGGCGGTGCAGCGGCAGGACGGTGGCCGGGGCGCTCCAGCTGCGCCGGCTCAGGACGAGCGAGCCGTGCCGCACCCGGGGCCGCCCGGTGACCCCGCCCCGCGCCTCGCCCTCGGGGACGCCCGCCCACACGTTCAGCGGGGCCATCGACGTCGGGGAGAGGAGGAGCAGAGTGCGGGGCAGCTCGGGCAGGGCGAGGGGGACGAGGTAGCCGAGGTAGACGGGGACCACCTCGCGGTCCAGGCGGACCGAGCGCAGGGCGAGCCGGTCGGCCCCGGGATCGTGCACGAGGTAGAGGTCGTCCAGATCAATCCTGAACTCCGGCTCCAGCGTGCCGCGTTCACCCGGGCAGACGATCTCGTACGGGGTCAGCCGGCCGTGCAGGTTGAGGTTGCTGGTGACCGGGCCGCCGGTGACCTCGGCGAGGAGCGCACCCTCCGGCACCAGCGTGTCGCTCTCCGCGAGGAGCCGTTCGCCGAGGCCGTCGAAGAGCTGGGTGAACCGGCTGAACGGGAACGACACCCCGCCGTAGGACCGGTTCAGGACGACGAGCGGGTCGCCGGGCCGGTCGGCGATCTGCACGTGGTGGCTCATCGGCGCGAAATCCTGCGCCGGTACGTCCAGTTCACCGGCGACCGCGTCCAGGAAGGCGTCGTCGAGCCGCACTTCGGCCGCATCCGGCTCCGCCGCCTCCCACAGGGCGGCCATCCGGGCGGTGAAGGTGCGGCGCGCGGTGTCGAGGGCGCGGAGCCGGTCCAGGCCCAGCCAGTTGACCTCGGGGACGTAGGTCCCGTCGGCGTCGTACGGGGTGCGGGAGGCGGTGAACGTCATGTACTGGTCGAAGAAGTCCTCGTGGAAGTCGTGGACCAGCTTCAGCAGGTCGTCGCAGCGGCCGCCGTGTCCGTAGCGCGCCAGGAAGAAGCCCTGGAAGGTGATCCGCTGCGGGAGGGTGAGGTCGAAGGCGGGCAGCACCCGCTCCACGGCAGCCAGCGGCCCGGCGGCCAGCTCGCGCCACGCGTCGGGGTCCAGCTCCGTCTGCGGGCCCGCCGCCGCGTCCTCGTACAGCAGCGTCTGCGGGACCTTCGCGCGCCCGGCCGCCGCCCCCAGCTCCTCCTCCTGGACCGCCCGCAGCCCGGCCCGTACGGCCTCCAGCAGGGCGCGCCGCTCGTCCGGGGCCGCGTCGGCGAAGCGGGCGGCGTGGGCGGCGGGCTCCTCCAGGCGGTCCGCGAGCCGGGCGGCCCAGGGTCGTTCCAGGCCGCGCAGCGCGCCCTGGAAGGCGCGGAGCGGGTCGGTGTCGTGGACCTCGGTCCGCAGGCACGGCACCTGGACCATGCCGACGTCCAGGAGCGCCCCGAGGTACTGCTCGCACTCCTCGCGCGCCGCGCCCCGGTCCTCCTCCATCCAGGCCGCCAGCTCGCCGTAGCGGAGGGTGCCGCGCTCCTCGAACAGGCCGAGCAGCCGTTCCAGGGTGCCGCTGCGGCGCAGGAAGAACAGCCGGTCCTTCACCGCGTCGAAGGTGACGGCGGTGTCGTCGTCCCCTGCCGTCACCCAGCGCCGGACGTAGCGGACCCGGTCGTCGTCACGCCCCCAGCCGGAGGCGAGAGCGAGCGGCAGATCGGCGCGGCGGACCGGGTCGGCGATCACCGCGTCGGCGAGCCGGCCGAGCGCCACGACGTTGAGCCGGGCCTGTGTCCGCCACTCCTCCCCGGCCCGCACGCGCAGTCCGTCCGAGCCGCCGAAGACGCCGGGGGCGACGCCGGTGAAGGTGGAGAAGGGGCTGGTCTTGCAGGCGGTCCGGTAGACGTAGGAGAGCAGCGAGCGTTCGATCTTGCGCTGCTTGCGGTCCGGCCGCGCCCCCGGGCGGGACGCCTTCTCCCGGTAGGCGTCGAGCTGGGCGTCCAGGGTCGGGGATGCGAGCAACAGCCCCTTGCGCAGGCGCTCGTGGCCGGCGATCCGGGCCAGCTCGGCGCGGCTGCGGCCGGTCTCCTCCGCCAGCAGACCGGCCCCCGCGTCCCGCTTCCCGGCGAGGGCGCGCCGGCCGGACAGCCAGTCGGCCAGCGCCCGGGCGGCGGCCGGGTCGAGGGAGCGGACCCGGGCGAGGGTGTCCTCGGCGGCGACGGGGTCCGGCAGCCGGTTGTTGAAGACGTCCCGGCGCAGTTTCAGCAGGGCGCGGCGCAGCGGTTCGTCGTCGCTGCCGCCGATCAGCCCGTGCAGCTGGTCCGCCGCCTTTTCGGCCAGCAGCGCCAGTTGCTCGGTGGTGTCGAGGACGTCGTCGACCCAGCGGCGGCTGTCGGGGCAGCGCAGGGCCCGGACCTCGTCGACTGGAAGCCCGGCGACGCGCAGCATGAACGCGGGCCGGGGCGCAGGGGAGTTAGCGCATTTTACGGAGTTCGCGGAGTTCGCGGAGTCGGTCATCGTCGGCCCCCGTCAGACGATCTCGTAGCGGAAGTCGGCGGGGGCGGGGCGCTCATTGCCGATCATCATGATCAGCAGGGGTGCCTCGCCCGTCCCTTCGAGACCCAGCTCCTCGATGTAGGAGATGTTGTCGAAGCCGAGCGCGACGCCGCAGCCCAGGTCCACGGCCGCCGCTGCGGTGTAGACGGACTGGGCGACGGCCCCGATGGTGGCGTTGACCAGCCGGTATCCCCGGTCCCCGACCGCGTCGAGGACGGCGGTGGTGCGGACGGTCGGCACGAGGACGGACCCGGCCTGCTCCAGGTTGTAGTTCGAGAGGAAGTAGTTCCGCTGGAGGAACTCCCCCGGCCGCCCCTCCTTCACCCGCCGCAGGTTCCGCCGCCCGGGGTCGTAGACGTACGAACCGGGCTCGACGCCCTCGACGTGGTTCACGAACGCGTACAGCCGCGCCAGCCGGACGTCACCGGTGTCGCCGCCGAGGCGCGATCCGGCCGAGGCGGCGGCCAGGCAGGCGGCCAACTGGTCCGCGGTGACCGGCTTCTGGGCGTCGAAGCGGCCGAAGCTGCTGCGGCGCGTGCGCAGCGCGGTGCGCACGTCGGCGTCCAGCGGCCGGGCGGGCGGCAGCGCGACCTGGGGCAGCCGTTCGTCGACGGGGTGCGCGGCGGCGGGCCTCAGGGCATCCGGGGCGGGGCGGGCGGTGGCGTCGGCGGAGGTGGCCGCCTGCATGCGGAGCAGCGCGTCGAAGGTGAGGACGGTACGGGAGCGCTCGACGTCCGCACGCCGGACGGAGACGGACGCGGTGGGGCCACTGGGGAGCGAACTCGGCTGCTTACGCGTCCACTTGATCGGTACGACGGCGAAGATGCCCTCCTGCGCCGGGTCCACGCCGAGGAGGGCGGCCAGGCGCTCCTCGTCGAACCAGAGGGCCGGCTCGACGGCCAGTCCCCGGGCGGCCGCCCACATCCGCCAGGTCTGGACGCAGGCTCCGAGGTCCATGGAGACGGCGTGGAAGGAGAAGCTGTTGTACTTGAAGGAGTTCTGCCAGAACTTGATGGAGAGCACCAGGTACTGATCGGTCTCCGGCCCCGGCGCGCCCTCGCCCAGCGCGTCGCGCACCCGGCCGGAGACATCGCCCGTGAGCAGCCGTTGCATGGTGTGGTGCCGGGTGGAGTAGTAGTGCACCCCCGGCGGTACGGGGGCGCTCGGCCCGGACACCCAGTGGATGCCTACCGGGTAGAGCCCGCCGCCGGAGGCGGAGCCGCGCGACCAGTTGGCCAGCGGGTAGAAGGGCAGCGCGTTCAGGTCCGTGTTGGCCTGGACGCCGAGGCGGCGGCCGGTCAGACCGTACGAGTCGCGGAGCATGCCGGAGAGCGAGGTGAGGTCGAACTCCCCCTGCACCGGACCGCCTTCGGGGAACAGGCCCCGGTCGAGGGTCGCCCCGGCCGGGTAGGGGGCGTCCGGCAGCGGGAAGCCGTCCGCGCCCGGGTGGTACTTGGCCTTGCGCGGGCCGTCCTGCCAGTTCGGTACGTAGTCCGCGGGGTCCATCGGGACGCGGCCGCGATGCATGATCGCGGCGGCGTATTCATGGGCGTATCCCATGGCGAGCTCCTTGGTCACGGCAAGAGGAGGTGGGCTCCCGGGGAGCCGGAGAGGGGGTGGGCTTCCGGGGAGCCGGGGAGGGGGCACGGGGTGGGCGCGCTCGTGGGAACGGGTGCGCTCATGGGAACGGGGGCGCTCATGGGAACGGGGGCGCTCAAGGGAACGGGTGCGGGGCCGGGTTGAGGTCGGCGTCGGTGAGGTCCGCCGCCCGCAGGCCCGCCTCGCGCAGGGCGGTGCGCAGCCGGGGCATGCGCAGGGCGCGCTGGCGGGTCCAGCCGAAGTCGATCGGCAGCAGCCCGGGCACGAGCACGCTCACCGTTCTCAGCCCGAGGTCGCGCTGTTCCGGCATGGTCTGGTCGACGACGACCACGTCGAACCCGGCGGCGGCCACGGCGTCCACGCAACGGAGCAGGTCCTCGCGCAGGTCGTCGGAGACGGGAAGGACCGGCCGGGCGTCGGGCCCGGACCCGTACAACTCACTGAAGGGGCGCGCCGGCCGGCGTACGGAACCGGGCGCGCCGAGCAGGAAGTCCGCATGGTCGCCCATCTCCGGGATCCCGTACACCAGCGGGTGGTCGTGCAGCGCCTCGACCTTCGCGAAGTCGCCTGCCATGGCCCGCAGCCGCTCCTCGTCCCGCTCCGTGCGGCCCTGAAGGTTGACGGCGTCGGTGGCGATCTCGCAGAGCGCCCCGGCGAGCGCCGCCTCCGGGTCGAGCCCGGCCCCCGCGCCGAAGCACATCCGGCCGGGCCCGCCGTCGGGGCGGACGGCGACGCCGGTGACGACGGGGATCGGGAAGGTGATCCGGGTGTCGAAGAAGCGCGCCTCGTAGCCGTACATCTCCAGCCGGTCCACCATTCTCCGGGTGGCGGGGCGGCGGCTGGTGCGCGGGTCGATCTCGGGCAGCGCGGCCCGCCCGTACCAGGAGAGCAGGAACGCGTCCCGCTCCACGACCTCCATCAGCCCGAAGTAGGCGGCCTCCTCCAGCGCACCGCCGGAAGCACAGCCGTTGGAGCTCTCCTGCACGAACCGGTTCTCCAGGCCCGGCGCGTGGTAGTACGTGAGCACTTCGGGGACCAGGACGGCGTGTCCGTCGCGCAGCGACCAGCCGCGCACCCAGGGGATCTCCCGGTCCGGGGTGAAGGGTCGGACCCGGGGGTTGTCCCGGTGGAAGGCGTCGGAGTAGAGGCCGCAGACGCGCGGGTCCACGGCGGCCCGGCCCTCGGCGCGCAGGGCGTCCCAACTGGCTCGCACCTGGGCGCGTTTGGCGCGGGACCGCATGCCCGCGTACCTCTCCAAACCCTCCAGCACCCCGATGCGCACGCTCTCGGCGAAGGTGTCGGCGTGCCCGCCCCAGAACGTCTCGCGCAGATACGGTCCCGAGCGCATGGAGAAGCAGCCGACGGTGGCGGAGGTGGACGTGGAGGAGACGTCCTGGACGACGGAGGGGCCCAGCGACCCGCAGACGGGGTTGGCGTACGGCTCGACGGGCAGCTCGTAGTCCGCCAGGTCCCGGACGCGGAAGCCGCCGGGCCGCAGCTTGGGCGCGGGCTTCAGGGTGATCGCGCAGGCCTCGTCGGTGTCGGGCTCGGGCCGCCCGCAGGCGGGGCACTCCGGGTCGGGGACGAGCGGGTAGTGGCGGACGGCCAGGGTCTGGAGGTCGACGAGGTGGACGGCGGGGAAGGCCCCGGTGGCCGGTCCGCCGCCGTGCAGCCGGGCGGCGATGACCCCGGCGAGGGCCTCGGCCGCGAACGGGGTGAGGTAGGGGGACGGGCCCGCCGCCCGGGTCCTCGATCCGAGCTCCAGCGCCTCGCGCAGGGCGACGGACCGCACGCCCTGCCAGCGGCGCTCCAGGCAGTGGGCGCAGGGGCGTCGGGCCGCCCCGTCCGGTGCCGGGAGGGGGCCGACGACGGCGTGCCGCCCGTAGTAGCGCACCGGCACGGCACCGGCCGGGCCTGTCGGCCCGCCGCCCGCGAACGCGTCGCGCACCCCGAGGGGCTGGACGTCCAGGGGTACGGCGACCGCCGCCTCGCCGTGCCGGGCGAGCCCGTGCCGCAACAGGGCGGCGAGCAGCCGGGTGGACTCCTCCAGCACCGGAGTTTCCCGTGGGGGTTGGGCGGCCTGTGGGGCCTGGGCGTCCCGTGGGGCCTGGGCGTCCGGTCCACGCGAGTCGTCCAGCCCGGCCGGTCCACACGGCTCGTCCGGCGCTTCCGGCGCTTCCGGCGCGTCCCGCGGCGTCTCAACGGGCATCGGTGCCGCCCTCGCCGTCCACCGTGAGCAGCACCCGGGCCGTGGCGATGGAGCCGGTGCGCAGGTCCGCCGGGGTCGTCGGCACGTACAGGGCGTCGCGCCCGGCGGACCGCAGCGCCTCCAGCACCGCGTCGAACGTGGTCTGTGCCGCGTCCGCCGCGACGGACCCGCCGCTCACCGCGATCGCCCCGGGGGCCAGGTCGGTCACCAGCGGGTCGCCGGGGTCGACCGCCGCCTCCGGGTCCTCGGCGGCGAGCTGCACCTGACCGAGCAGATCCCGCAGGGCGGACGAGGCCGCCGTACGCCGGGAAAGACCGGCTCCGACCGCCCAACGCGCCTCACCGGCAGGCCTGTTCGCCTCCCGGGCCAGCACCACGTGCGCGGAGGTGCGGTCCGCCTCGCCCAGGTCGAGGAGGCCCACGGAGATGTCCAGGTTGGCGGCGGACTTCAGCAGGAACACCAGCTCCGGGTCGTCACCGCCCACCGCCAACGGGCTCACCCGGCCGGTCCCCCGTACCGCGCGGAGCAGGGCATCGTGGGCGAGCGCGGACAGCAGCCCCCGGCCCGCCGCCTCCTCCGCGCTGCCGCCCGCCCCGGACCCGGCGGTGGTCGCCAGGTGAACCCGGTCGCGGTTGTGCGGCCCGAACGGGCGCAGTGCGGCGGCCGGGACACGTACCGGATCCTTGCCGAACAGGGAGGTGGCGACCGCCCAGGCGGCGGGGGTGGCCCCGGTGCCGCCGCCGGTCGTCAGGGCGTCGGGCCCCAGCGTCCGCAGGGCCTGCGCACCACTGCCCTCCTCTACGCCCGCCAGGGGGACCACGTGCTCCACGTACGCCTCGGCCGCCGCGTACAGCGCCCGGGTCCGCGCCCCGGCCAGGTGGTGCACGTCGAACGCGGCGATCCGGCGGCGCACCCCGCCCCCGAGCGCCACCTCGACCCGGCTGAGCTTCAACGGGGTCTGGGTCAGCTCCTCGTCGTCGTACCGGCGGAAGATCCCGGTGTGCGGGCGGACCAGCGCCGTGCTGATCCGGTTCAGCTCCTCGACCAGCTCCTCCGCGTCCCGGGCGGTCTCCACAGTCGCGGTGACGGGCAGCGCGAGGCTGTCCGGCAGGGCGGCGGACTCGGCGGCTCCTTCCGCCGGGAGCGCGGCGCAGCGCGCACAGCGGGGGTGGG
Source organism: Streptomyces sp. NPDC058375 (assembly GCF_042723425.1). Taxonomy (NCBI): domain Bacteria; kingdom Bacillati; phylum Actinomycetota; class Actinomycetes; order Kitasatosporales; family Streptomycetaceae; genus Streptomyces; species Streptomyces sp. NPDC058375. The sequence goes on from NZ_JBHXJG010000030.1 coordinate 21,146, forward strand.
GGTGGACCGGTTCAGCCATGACGTCCAGCGATTCCAGGTCCTGGACGAGGACCTGGCCGGCCGTCTCGGCGGGCAGCGCGCCGGTGGTCAGGCGGAAGACCTCGTAGCCGACGAGGTTGCCGACCATCGCGGCGACCGGCCCGGACAGGGCGGCCCCGTCGGACGGTACGGCTCCGGCCGCCTCGCTCCACAGCTCGGCCGCCGTGCCGGGGTCGACGTTGCCGCCGAGGCGCAGCAGGGCGCAGGACCAGCAGCCGGTGGAGCCGGCGGTGGCGAGCGGGCCGACGATCAGGCGGCGGCCGAACAGCCAGGCGGGGATGAGGGTCACGCCCTCGGGCACCCCGGCGGCCAGCAGCCGGTGCGTACGCGCCCCGGCGCCCGCACCGGTGACCACGACGACGTCGTAGCCGTCCAGGTCGGCCCAGCCCGCGTCCGTCCCGGCGGTCCCGGCGGTCCCGGCGGTGACCGTGTCGATGCGCGCCCCGTTGGCGGCGGCCTCGGCCGCGACGCCGCCGCCCGAAGCCGCTGCGTCCTGCGCGGTCGCGCCGGTCCCGACGTTCGCGCACCCGTTGCGCACCAGGCTCAGCGCGCACCATCGAGCCGTCTCGTCGTCGCCGAGGACGGCGACCCGGGTGGCCCGGTAGCGGGCGAAGCGGGCGGGGGCGTCGTCGGTGTAGTGGTCGACGTACGCGATCTGCGCGGCGAACCGCTCGGCGGTCTCCGGGTCCGGGACGTCCCCGGCGGTCCCGGCCTCGGGGATGTCGCGGGCGAAGCCGCGCGCGTACAGCGTCTTGACCAGTTCGGCGGCCATCGCCCGCTGCGGGGGCCCGAACCCGGCGCACAGTTCGGCCAGTCGGTGCTGCCCGGTGAGGTGCGGGACGACGAGGGAGGCGAAGCGGTAGGCGGTGCGGCCGGTGAGGTGGAACCCGCCGTCGGCGTTGTGGAACAGCACCCCGCCGGGGGTCTCGGTGAACAGCACGTCGCGCCGGATACGCGGCCGGGTCGCGGCGAGCGCGTCGAACGTCGGCGCCGCGGGCGAAGAGGGGGAGTCGGGGGGCGTGGCGGGCACGGTGGGGGCGGTACGTGCGGCGGGTGCGGTGCGTGCGGCGCTCTCGGCCATGGGGATCACACCTTCTCTGTGCGGCGGTCGCGGATCCGGGCGGTTCTTCGTACGTGGGCGCGGAGCAGGTCGTGGATGCGGTACGGGCCCGGCGGGCCGTCCTCCAGCAGTCCGGCGTCGGCGAGTTGCTCCCGTACGGCTTCGGGTACGGGTCCTTCGTCCTCGGGGCCCCGGTCGGCGAGCAGCTCCGGCGGGCCCTGGGCAAGGCGGGCGAACGCCTCCGACAGCCGTGGGTCGAGCCGGCCGAGCGCCCGGTCGAAGAGGCCGGTCACCGAATGGTCCGGGGAGTTGGTCAGGGTGAGCCGGGCGAGCGGGTCCTCGCCGAGCCAGTCGACGGCGTCGGCGAGCCGCAGCCCCGGCCGGGTGAGCAGCCGGGCGGTGAGAATGCGCAGGGCGGCGGGGAAGTGACCGCACACGGCGCTGAGTCGGCGTGCCGCGCCGGGTTCGGCCTCCACCCGGTCGGCCCCCAGGGCGGCCAGCAGCAGGGCGTACGACTCGGCCTCGGTGAAGGCGGTCAGGCGCTGCACCCAGCCGCCGTGGGTCGCGATGAGGCCGCCGAGCCCCATCCGGCTGGTGACCACGACGGCGAGGGCCGGCCCGTCCCCGGCTTCCCCCTGCGGCGTGAGCAGGGGGCGCACCTGGTCGGCGTCGACCACGTCGTCGAGGATCAGCAGCGCACGCCCTGTGGCCGACGCCCCGAGCGCGGCGGCCACTTCGGCGGCGATCTCCCCGGCCGTGCGGGGTTCGCCGTCCGCGCGGGTCATCCGGACGAGCAACTGCCCGCCGGGGAAGGCGTCCCGGACCATCCGGGCGACGTGCTGGGCGAGCGCCGACTTGCCGATGCCGGGGGCTCCGGAGACCAGGACGGTGAGGGGCCGGGGGTCCTCGGAGCCGGGGGGCGGGGGCGCGGTGAGCCGGGCGGCCAGGGCGGCGGCCTCGGCGGCGCGCCCGGTGAAGTGCGGCACGGCGGGGACGGGCCCGACGCCGGGGTCGGCAGGGTCTGCGGGAACGGGCCCGTCGCCGGGGGCCGAGGGGACGGGAGCTGCGGGCGGGGCGACGCCCCCGGCGACACCCGGAGCCGCAACGGACACACTGCCCGAGGCCCCGACAGACACCACGCCCGGGGCCTCCACAGCCGCCGCGCCCGAGACCGGAACCGGGCCCGTAACCGGCGTAACGCCCGCCCCCACGGAGCGAGCTGCCTCCGGGCCGACCGCCGGAAGGGAAACCGCCTCGCCCCGGATGACCCGGGGGGCGGCCGAGCCTGACGCGCCCAGGTCCTCGCCGCGCAGGATGGACAGTTCGAGCCGGCGCAACGACGGCGAGGGGTCCACGCCCAGCTCCTCCAGCAGGAAGCCCTTGACCCTGCGGTACTCGGCGAGGGCCTGCGACTGTCGTCCGCTGCGGTAGAGGGCCTCGATGAGCTGCTCGTGGAAGCGTTCGTGCCCCGGGTGGACGCGCGTAGCGGTCCACAGGTCGACGAGCGCCTCGCCGCAGCGCCCGAGCCCCAGCAGCAGGTCGCAGACCCGCTCGACCGCGCGCAGCCGTTCCTCCGCGAGCCGGGGCACCTCGTCGCGGTGCAGGACGACGGACCGTACGTTGGCGAGCACCGAGCCCTGCCAGAGCGACAGGGCCTCCCTGAGCGCGCAGAGCTCCGCCTCCGGATCCCGGTCCAGGCCGGCGGCCCGCCGCACCCGGTCGCGGAAGCCGAGGAGGTCCAGGGTGGGCGGTGCGGCGGTGATCCGGTAGCCGCCGGGCACCGCTTCGATGGAGGTGCCGGTGACCCCGTGCTTGGCGAACAGCCGGCGGAGCCGCAGGACGCAGGTCTGGAGGGCGGCACGGGCGGTGGCGGGCTGCTCCTCGCCCCACACCGCGCGCTGCAAATACTCGACGGAGACCGTGGAGTTGGCGTGCAGGAGCAGCGCGGCGAGCAGATTCGCGGGCTTGGAGGGCTGCAGGACGACGGTGTCGGGACCGTCCGCGAGGGCGAGTGGCCCCAGGAGCTGGAACCGCATCCCGGGAGGCGTCTCCAGGAGGCCTCCAGCCGCGGCTGCTGGGCTCGACATGACCCTAGTCCCAGCCGTTGACCAGCTTGCACAGCTGAACGGGCGGCGATTCCGGGGGCAGTTGGCCGATGATCCCTGCCAGCTCCGTACAGATGACGCGGGCGATCTCGTCGGCAGCGGGCGGGGGGCCGGCCGGAGCGGTGGCCGATGCGGGTCCGGTGGAGAAGGCGAGGGCGGCGAGGGCGATACCGGTGACGAGGGCGGCGGCTCTGGCCGGGCGGCGCTGCTTCTGCGCAAGCGGAGACCTTGACACGTGTTCCCCTTCGACGGTGGCGTCGGAGCCGGGGGGTTCGTCCCGGCACGAGAGACGATGCCAGCGTGGAACGCGCCACAAGAGAGGCCGCGGTGTCAGCTTGCTGCACAGGGGTGCGCCGCCCTGTGCAGCAAGCTGACAGAGTCCGCCGTGACCTGCGGCCCCGGACGGGGAACGGGCTCGGCCCGGGGCGGGGAACGGGGAACAGGGAACAGGCTCGGCCTTGGGGCGGGGAACGGGGAACGGGCTCGGCCCCGGGACGTTTGGAGGAACGTCCCGGGGCCTGCCGGTCATCCTACGGTGGCGCCCAAGGGCTCACCCCGCCGGGCGGACGGGCGTTCACCCGTCCGTCGCGATGGCGTTCAGGACGTTCATCCGGCCCGCCCGGAAGGCCGGGACGAGAGCGGCGAACAGTCCGACGAGGGCGGAGCAGGCGAAGACGGTGAGGATCGTCGGCCACGGGATCTCCAGGACCTCAAGGCCCTCCAGCGCCAGCAGTTTCTGGGCCGCGGTGCCCCAGCCCATCCCGAGTCCGAGTCCGAGCAGCGCCCCGAAGAGGGCGATGACGACGGACTCCAGCCGGATCATGCGGCGCAGCTGGCGGCGGGAGAGCCCGATGGCGCGCATCAGGCCGATCTCGCGGGTCCGTTCGACGACGGACAGGGCGAGGGTGTTCACCACACCGAGCACGGCGACGATGATCGCCAGGGCGAGCAGGCCGTACACGATGTTCAGCAACTGGCCGATCTGGTCCTTCAGCTGCTCTTTGAAGTCGGCCTGGTTCTGCACCTTGTAGACCGGGTACTCGGAGACGGCGCTCTTGAGGGCCGCGTACGCCTCCTTCTCCTTGCCCTCCTCGGCCTTGGCGAACATGACCACGTTCTGCGGCATCCGGTCGGCCGGGACGTAGGACGCCGCCGTCGTGAGGTTGGTGTACATCGCGCCGCGGTCGATGTTGGTGTCGTCGGAGGTGATGGCCGCGACCTTGAGCTTCGCGGTCTCCCCCGCCTTGAAGGCGACGGTGATCGTGTCGCCGACCTTGATCCCGTGCCGCTCGGCGTAACCGTCGCCGACGGACATGGCGTCCTTGCCGTACGCCTTCGCGAGGTCACCGGAGACGACCGTGCGGCGGACGTCCTGCTGGTACGTCGGGTCGGCGGCGGTGATCCCCTCGTCCTCGGTCTTGCCGTTCGGCGCGGTGATCTTCGCCTTGACGAAGGTGTAGTCGGTCATGTGCTCCAGGCCGGGGACGGCGCGCACGGCGTCGGCGGCCTGGGGCACGATCGGGCGGCCGGTGCTGCCGTCCTGGACGATGAAGTCCGCGCCGACCGACTTGTCGAGCTCCTCGGTGGCCGAGGCGACCATGGAGGATCCGACGACGGACAGGCAGGCCACCAGGGCGAGCCCGATCATCAGGGCCGCGCCGGTCGCTCCCGTACGCCGGGGGTTGCGCAGGGCGTTGCGCTCGGCCAGCCGGCCGACCGGGCCGAACAGCCGCAGGACGACGACGCTCAGCCCGCGCACCACGACGCCGGCCAGGAGCGGGCCGATCACGATGAAGCCGATGAGGGTCAGCAGCACGCCGAGGGCGAGGAACATGGACCCTTCGGTGGCCTTGTCGGCCTGGGTCGTCGCCCACAGGGCCGCACCGCCCGCTGCCGTCAGGAACAGGCCGATACCGGCCCTGACCCAGCCGGAGCGGCCGTCGGCGGGGGTGCCGGCGTCGCGCAGCGCGGCCATCGGGGAGACCTTGCCGGCCCGGCGGGCCGGGATGTACGCGGCGAGGACGGTGACGACGACACCGAGCACGAGGCCGAGCGTCGGGGTCGTCCAGGCGACGGTGAGGTCGTCGGTGGACAGCTCCATGCCCACCGCGCTCATCAGCTTCATCAGCCCGACGGCGAGGCCGACGCCGGCCGCGACACCGAGCACGGAGCCGACGATGCCGAGGAGGACGGCCTCCAGGAGGACGGACCGGTTGACCTGCTTGCGGCTGGAGCCGATGGCCCGCATCAGGCCGATCTCGCGGGTGCGCTGGGCGACCAGCATCGAGAAGGTGTTGACGATGAGGAAGATGCCGACGAGGAAGGCGATTCCGGCGAAGCCGAGCATCGCGTACTTCATGACGTCCAGGAAGGCGCCCATGTCGTCCTTGTTGGCGTCGGCGGCCTCCTGCTGGGTCTGGAGCTTGTACGCGGTCGAACCGTCGAGGGCGGCGGCCACGTTCTTCTTGAGCTGGGTGTCGCTGACGCCGCTCTCGGCCGTCACCAGGATCTGGGTGAAGACGCCGGGGGCGCCCAGCAACTGCTTCTGGGCGGTGGCCGTGTCGAGGTAGACGATGGCCGCGCCCGGGTTGGTGACGGTGAAGGACGCGATGCCGCTGATCTTCGCCTTGAGGTCACCGGTGGCGGCGATGGTGCGCAGCTCGTCGCCGATCTTGAGCTTGTGCTTCTTCGCGGTGTCGGCGTCGACCATCACCTCGGTGGGACCGCGGGGCGCGTGCCCGGAGGTGATCTCCATCGAACGCAGGTCGTTCTCGGTCCAGTTGCTCGCGATGGTGGGGGCGCCGGTCTCGGAGCCCATGTTCTTGTTGTCGCTGTCGACGACGGTGACCGCCATGGAGAAGGCGGTTCCCTCGGCGCGCTCCACCCCGTCGGCCTTCTCGACCTGCTGGACCACGGAGGCGGGCAGTGAGGCGGGCTTGCCGTTGTCGGGCTGCTCGCCTTCGTCGTCCGAGGCCTTCGGGCTGACGGTGACGTCGGGCGAGGAGATGGTGAAGAGCTTGTCGAAGGTGGTGTTCATCGTGTCGGTGAACACGAGCGTGCCGCAGACGAACGCCACGGACAGCAGCACCGCCACGGCGGAGAGGGCCATCCGGCCCTTGTGCGCGAGGAAGTTGCGCACCGAGGTCTTCCAGACGGTCATGACGTCCGCCCGCGGGCGTCGAAGTGCTTCATGCGGTCGAGGACCTGCTCCGCGGTCGGGTTCTGCATCTCGTCGACGATGGAACCGTCGGCGAGATACAGCACCCGGTCCGCGTAGGAGGCGGCGACGGGGTCGTGGGTGACCATGACGATGGTCTGGCCCAGCTCGTCGACCGACTTGCGGAGGAAGGAGAGGACTTCGGCGCCGGCGCGGGAGTCCAGGTTTCCGGTGGGCTCGTCACCGAAGATGATCTCCGGCCGGGCGGCGAGCGCCCGGGCGACGGCGACGCGCTGCTGCTGACCGCCGGAGAGCTGGGTGGGGCGGTGCTTGAGACGATCGGCGAGCCCGACCGTCTCCACGACCTGCTGGAGCCAGGCGGCGTCGGGCTTGCGGCCCGCGATGTCCATCGGCAGCGTGATGTTCTCGATCGCGTTGAGCGTCGGGAGCAGGTTGAACGCCTGGAAGATGAACCCGATCCGGTCGCGCCGGAGCTGGGTGAGCTTCTTGTCCTTCAGCTGGGTGATCTCGGTCTCGTCGAGGAAGATCTCGCCCGACGTCACCGTGTCGAGCCCGGCCAGGCAGTGCATCAGGGTCGACTTGCCGGAGCCGGACGGGCCCATGATCGCCGTGAACTGCCCGCGGGCGATGTCCACGTCGACATGGTCGAGCGCGACGACCCGGGTCTCCCCGGTGCCGTACGCCTTGACGACCTGCCGCGCTCGCGCCGCGACGGCCGTACGCCCTCCAGTGCCCCCGTGCCTGGGAATGGTCACAGCCGTTGTCACGGTTTTTCTCCTATGTCGGTCGATGACTGGACGTCGCTGAGTACGTTCCGATTCTGTGTTCCGGACCGTCCCCGGCGCGATGGTGCTCAGCGCAGTCTTCAGGTGGGGTTTTCCCCACCTGCCCCCCTGCGGCGAGCCGTAGCGGCGACGTAAGAAAAGGTTAAGGAGAGGCCCCCGCCGCCACGTCCTCCGCCGGGAGGAACGGGCCCTGGCCACTATGAGGGGGCGCCCCCTAGGGGAATCGTCCCTCGGGCGGAGCCCGGGTCAGGGGCACCTGTCGGGCCGGTGGGCGGGCACGACGGGCCCGGCCCTGGGGCCGGTATCTGGTCGTGATCAATCTGTGGGAGCACATACGTCTCGTGGCGCGATCTGGTAGATCGCTGCAGGGTTGGTACTCCGCCCAGTGCAACGAGGACTGGGAGCACGAGTGGGGCGGGAAGATCGAAACGCTCGACAACCCCGGGCTGGTCCGTCCGCATTGACCTGGAGGACACCGACCTGGAAGGACACGCCTTCCCCCGCCAGGACCTCAAGCGCGGCAAGGACGACTGGGTCATGGCCTGGACCTCCGAGATGACCTTCCACGCCGCGTGCGGACCAGGCAACCTCACTGAGGCACTCACCCTCTTCCGCAGGTGGGCGGCGGAGAACACCCCCAACGAACGGTAAGACGACCCCAGCTCGATACCTCCGGCTCCAGACAACGCCCCAAGCCGGTGAACCTATGCGGTCAGAGCACTAGTAGGGGTCGTCGCCGTACCCGTACGAGCTGCTCCCACCGCTGCCGGACGAGGAGTCGTCACCGTACGAAGAGCCGTAACTGTCATCGGACGAGGACGAGGACGAGGACGAGGAGTCGTAGCTGCTGGATGAGTCGTAGCCGCTGGAGCCGCTGGAGGACGAGCTTTCGTCGCTCGTCGCTGCCGACGAGCGCTGGCCGCCGCCCGAGTTGCGCGTGCGTGATCCACCGGTGCCGGAGTACGTGATCCGGGGTGGGGGCGGGGGCTGTTCCTCGGCGGCGTCGACGGGCAGCGGGGAGGCGACGGGTCCGGTCGCGTCGGCCGCGCCGCCGACCGGGAGAACGGCGAGTGCGGCGTCGTCCGGGGGTGACGGGTCGACCAGGCCGTGCGAGGCGGTGTGGCCGTCCGGCAGCGGATGGTCGAGGGCGAGAACGTCAGGGGTGTCCGGGGAGGCGTCGTCCAGACGGAGCGCGGCCGCGGGCGGCAGGGCGATGAGCGGGCCGAGCGGCTTCAGCGGGATGCGCCGCAGCGAGGCGCGGCGGCCGAAAAGACGCCGGACGCTCCGGTACGCCTCCCGGGCCCGCTGCTCCAGCTTGCGCGCCATGTGCCGGGCCGAGTCCGGGTGGACCTCCGCGAAGTACCCGGCGGCCTTCCCCAGCCAGTAACGCGTCTCGCGCACATCGCCCGACGCCGCCGAGGCGAGCCCCAGGTTGTAGGCTGCCAGCCCCCGGCCGAACGGATGCTCGGAGGGGATGACGTAGACCGCCTTGCGGTAGGAGTCGCGAGCGGCCGGCAGATCACCGCTCAGCAGCTGGACATTCCCCAGGTGCACCAGCGACTGGCCCTCGCTCCCCTCGTCCGAGGCTCTCTTGCTGTGCTCGACGGCCCGCTCGTGGCAGGCGAGAGCCCGCCGGTCGTTCCCCTGGCGGGCCTCGACGACACCGAGGTTGTTGAGGACCGCGGCGATGCCGCTCGCGGTATCCCCGGAGGGCCAACTCCCGAAGCGCCGCTCGCACTGCTCCAGCACGCTTCTCAGCGTGGCGACGCCCTCGTCGCCCTGCCGCCCCGGCTCGTCCAGCTCGCTCAGCGCCCGGTACATCAGGGAGACGGCCTCGTTCGCCCGATGGCCCCTGCGGGAGGGCCAGGCGTCCACCGCCTCCCGGTAGTAGGGCAACGCCTCTTCGGGCAGGCCTTGTTGGTGGTAGGCCCTGCCGATCTCCCGCAGCAGGTGGCTGCGGCGCTCCGCGAGGCCGAGGCGTTCCGCCGCATGGGCCGCCACCTCGTGGGAGAGCAACCAGTCGTCCCAGTGCTTGCCCAGGTCGAAGTAGGACGTGAGGCTGAACGCCAGGGACACGGCACGGTCCTGCGAGGTCGGGTGGTCCTGGGAGCGGACCACGGCGGCCACCAGGTTCGGCCGCTCGGCGTCCAACCAGGCGAGCGCGGAGCCGGTGGTCCTCAGACCCGCCTTCGCGCGTGCGGAGGAGTGCGGAGCCTGGCTCGGCCGTGGCATGTCGCCGTACGACCAGGGGTCGCGGCGGGGGCCACCGGGCAGCCTCTCCACAGCGGCCCCGACCGTGACGTCGTAGTGGTCCATGAGCCGGACGAACGCGGCCTCCCGTTCTTCGGCGGCGAGGTCCCGGCAGTGTTCCTGTGCGTAGAGCAGCACCAGGGATGCGAAGCGGTAGCCGTCGTAGCCGGTGCTCCGTTCGAGGAAGCGCAGGTCGTGCAGCTCGCTCAGCCGGTCGCCGGCCCGGGCCGGCGAGCCCCCCTCCAGTGCGGCGGCGGCGTGGACGCCGATGTCGGGCCCGGGGTGGAGGGGCAGCAGCCGGAGCATGCGCCGTGCATCGGTCGAGAGCAGCCGGTAGGACTCGTCCAGCGCGGAGTGTACGCTCCGCTCCCCGGTGCCCAGTTCGCCGAGCCGGCCCGAAGCGTCGGCGAGCCGGACGCGGAGACGGCCGACGGATATGCCCGGGCGGGTGACGAGCACCTGGGCCGCTCGCATGAGCGCGAACGGCAGGCGGTCGCAGAGCTCGGCCACCGCCAGTGCGCTCTCGGGGTCGCCGGCGATCCGCCGGTCCCCGCCGAGCGCGTGCTCGACGACGGCCTCCAGGAGCGCGACGGCGTCGGCGGGGGCGAGGCGGTCGATCGCGTGGAATGCGGCGTGCTCGTCCAGCAGTTCGGCCAACTGCCCGCGGCTGGTGACCAGCAGCCGGCCGGTGCCGCCGGGCGGCAGGAACGGGGTGACCTGTTCGGCGGCGGTGGCGCCGTCCACGACGATCAGCATCGGCTTGCCGTGCTGCTCGGCATGGTCGAGCAGATAGTGGCCGAACAGCTCCCGCTGCTCGTCGAGCGTCCCCGGCCCGGGCGCGGCCCGGTCCAGGGCCACCGCCAGCATGCGCAGGGCCCGGCTCAGCACGTCGCCGGGGGTTCCCACGTCGTCGGGCCGGTTGTCCACGTCGATGAAGAGCTCGCCGCTGAACCAGCGGCGCCCGGTCCGCCTCGCCTCCTGCGCCACCGCCCGGACCAGCAGGGTCTTGCCCACACCCGCCGGGCCGTGGACGACAACCGGACCCGGCGCGCCGCCGCCGGGGTCCAGCCGGGCCAGCACCTGCCGGGTCTCGCTCTCCCGGTCGATCCAACGGCCGACGTCGGGCATCCGCCCCACCACCTGGGCCCTGCCCTGCCGGGGCAGATTCCAGGTGTTGAACTGCAGGTTGCCGTCCCCGACCTGTTGGGGGCTGTTGCGGTAGGTGTTCCCCGTCAGGTGCGTGCGACCCGCACGGCGCCCGGGGGAACCGTCCGGGACGCCGGGCCCCGGCTTCACCTGTCGGAGCCGTAGTGGAACCGCTGGTGGTTTCCGTTGCCGTACTGCACGGGGGAGTTGTCGTAGCGGTTGTCGTGGATGTCCAGCACCTGGCGCTGGCCCGCCGCCCCCGACGCCAGGGAGATCAGCTGCCTCAGCTCCGTCTCCGCCTGCCGCCTGCCCTGCTCGTCGGCATCGCTGAGCAGGACGGCGAAACGCTGCCCCCACAGGCTCGCCTGCCGGCTGCTTCCCTCCGCTTCGTCCGACGCCAGGACCAGTGCCGTGCGCTCCAGTTCGCGCTGCGCCCCGTCCTCGGCGCCGTCCCCCGAACGCCTGCGGAACATCCGGGCCACGCCTTCGCTCACACTCCCCCAGGCCTCCGTCCCGGCGGCCTGCACCACAGCGGTCCCGCCGGCCGCGGCCAGCGCCAGCATCGCTTCGGTCAGCATCCCCCACACCCTTTCCCGGTCCTGAACAACCCCTCTCGTCCTCCCCGCCTCGACTCCCTTGCAAACGACGCCCCGCGGCGACACCGCAACACCAGCACTCCCGCCCCGCCGCTCGGGATGAGACAGTGCCACGAGAGATACGTGCATAGGGAAGGAACCCGGTGAGCGGCACGGACGGCAAGAGCGATGCGGGCGGTACGGACCGGGGCGGCGAGGAGACGGCGGCACCGCCCGCCCTCACCACCCCCCGGGGCCGCCGCCCCGTCGTGGCGGCGCTCATGCTCGGCATGGCGCTGGCCGCCATCGACGGCACGATCGTGTCCACCGCCGTGCCCCAGATCGTCGGCGACCTCGGCGGGTTCACCGTCTTCTCCTGGCTCTTCTCCGGCTATCTGCTGGCCGTCACCGTCACCCTCCCCCTGTACGGGAAGCTCTCCGACACCTTCGGCCGCAAGCCGGTCCTGATCGCCGGGATCATCCTGTTCCTGGTCGGCTCGGTCCTCTGCGCGGCCGCCTGGAACATGGCCGCGCTCATCGCCTTCCGTATCGTCCAGGGCCTGGGCGGCGGAGCGCTCCAGGGCACGGTCCAGACCATCGCCGCCGACCTCTACCCGCTCAAGGAACGCCCGCGCATCCAGGCGAAGTTGTCGACGGTGTGGGCCACCTCGGCGGTGGCCGGGCCGGTGGTCGGCGGGCTGCTCGCCGGGTACGCCGACTGGCGGTGGATCTTCCTCATCAACCTCCCGGTCGGGGCGATCGCCCTCTGGCTGGTCATCCGCCACCTCCACGAGCCCTCCCGCCCCCGGCCGACGACCCGGCCCAAGGTCGACTGGGCGGGCGCGCTCGCCGTCTTCGCGACCGGCACCCTGCTGCTCACGGCGCTCGTGCAGGGCGGCGTCGCCTGGCCCTGGCTCTCGGCGCCCTCGCTCGGCCTGTTCGGGGCGAGCGCGGTGCTGGCCGCCCTCACCGTCGCCATCGAACGACGGGCGGCGGAGCCGATCATCCCGGGCTGGGTGTGGCGGCGGCGCACCATCGCCTCGGTCAACCTGGCGCTCGGCGCGATGGGGCTGCTGATGGTCGCGCCGACCGTCTTCCTGCCCACGTACGCCCAGTCGGTGCTGGGCCTGGGCCCGATAGCCGCCGGGTTCGTGCTCTCGGTGATGACGCTCAGCTGGCCGGTGTCGGCGGCCCTGTCCGACCGGGTCTACAACCGCATCGGCTTCCGGCTCACCGCGATCATCGGCATGAGCGCCGCCCTGCTGATCCTGCTGGCCTTCCCCCTTCTCCCCTACCCCGGCGAACCCTGGCACCCCGCCCTCCTGATGCTCCTGCTGGGCGCGGCCCTCGGCCTGTTCCAACTCCCGCTGATCGTGGGCGTGCAGTCGACGGTCGGCTGGGCGGAGCGCGGTACGACGACGGCGTCGGTCCTCTTCTGCCGCCAGGTCGGCCAGAGCATCGGCGCGGCGCTCTTCGGGGCCGTCGCCAACGGGGTCATGGCCGCCCGCCTCCTGGACGCCCCGGTGACCGGCCTCCCCGACGACCTGGACGCGGTGGCCCGCGCCCTGGAGAACCCGGGCGCGCTCTCCGCGGCGGCGACGGACTACCTGCGCCGGGCGGTCGACGCGGCGGTGGACTACGTCTACATCGGCGCCGCCGGAGCCGCGGCCCTGGCCCTGCTCGCCCTGATCACCCTGGCCCCGCGCCGCTTCCCGGTCATCTCGGAGACGGCGGAGGCAACGGAGGCGACGGAGGCGACGGAGACCGCCGGGACCGCTGGGACACCGGGCCGGCAGGACGCCGCTTCCTAGAGAGCAACCCTGGAGGACGGCCGGCGGAAGCCGCGACCACCCCGCTTGATAGGCAAGTCGGTACTTGCCTATTGTGGAGCCATGGCGGACGATGTCTTCAAGGCCCTGGCCGACCCCACGCGACGGCTCATCCTCGACGAGCTGGTGGAACGGAACGGCCAGACGCTGTTCGAGATATGCGGACGTCTGGTGGCCAAGCACGGCCTCGGGCTGTCCCGGCAGGCGGTCAGCCAGCACCTGGCCGTCCTGGAGACGGCGGGCCTGGTCATCACGCGCCGCGAGGGCCGCTACAAGTTCCACGACCTGAACACCGAACCCCTTGAGCACATCGTCAGCCGATGGCTCGGGCAGAAAGCACCGGAGAGCACCCCATGAGGATCCACGTGACCAGCGTCTTCGTCCACGACCAGGAAGAGGCCCTGCGCTTCTACACGGAGGTGCTGGGCTTCCAGAAGAAGCACGACGTGCCGCTCGGCGGCGAGAACCGCTGGCTGACCGTGGTCTCCCCGGAGGACCCCGACGGCACCGAGCTCCTCCTGGAACCCGACAAGCACCCCGCCGTGAAGCCGTACACGACGGCCCTGGTGGAGGACGGCATCCCGGCCGCCTCCTTCGCCGTGGACGACGTCCACGCGGAGTTCGACCGGCTCAGCAAGCTCGGCGTCCGCTTCACCCAGGAGCCGCTGGACATGGGCCCCGTCGCCACCGCCGTCCTGGACGACACCTGCGGCAACCTGATCCAGATCATGCACACCTCCTGACCCTGCCCCTGGCACCGCGCCCGAACGCGGCGAGCGTGGTCGCCGCCACCGGCTGGACCGGGCTCCACCCCGCCGGCAGGTCATGACCGCTCAGGCGCCCGGCCCCCATCGGCGGGCGGGTCGGCCGTCACCTCCGCCCACACCGTCTTCCCGATCGGGTTCCGGGGCTCCCATCCTTACCGTGCCGCCAGGCACTCCACCAGGAACAGACCACGCCCCGACTCCTGGTCGTCCGGCGGCAGCACCGGGCCCTCGGGGGTCCGGCCGAGAAGGGCGTCCGAGACCTCGATACGGAAACGGCTCGCGCGACCGGCGCGAAACCGACCCTGGAGCTGACCCGGGCCATCGACAGGGCGCTGGTCGCGGACGACCTGCTGATCGACCTCTGGCCGTACGTGTACCGGGAGGCGTATCCGGACTGGTCGCGGGCGTTCATCGCCTACTCCGGCCGCGCGGCGGCGATCCGCGAGTACGCCCCGCATGCCGTTCCCGGTCTGCTGCAAACCCCGGAGTACGCGCGGGCGTTGCTGAGCGTGGGCCACACGCTGCGGGGCCCCGAGCACCTGGAGGAACGCCTTGCGGCCCGGCTCGACCGACAGGTGCGGCTGCCCGGCCCGGACCGGCCGGAGCTGTGGATCATCCTCGACGAGGCCGTACTGCGTCGGCCGATCGGTGGATCCGCCGTGATGCGCGACCGGTTGGAGAAGCTGCTGAGGATGGCCGAGGAGCCCAGCATCACGATCCAGGTGCTGCCGTTCAACCAGGGCGCGCACGGTTCGTTGGGCGGTTCGCTCACCGTGCTGGTGATGCCTGACGGCACCGAGGTCGCCTACACGGAAGGCGCGCCCTACGGCCAGTTGGCCGAGGAACCGGACGAGGTCGAACGGTTCGTTCTCACTTACGATCAGCTCAGCGCGATGGCACTGCCGCCGCTGATGTCACTCGCCTTGATCCGATCCGTACTGGAGGCCGATTACCGTGCAGCGAGTGTCCCGTCCCGATCTGACCGCCGCCGCCTGGCGCAGCAGCAGCTACAGCAACCAGGAGGGCGGCGACTGCGTGCAGGTGGCGGACGGATTCCCCCGCGTCGTCCCCGTCCGTGACAGCAAGAACCCTCACGGCCCCGTCCTCGCGCTGCCCGCCGCCGCCTGGACCGCGTTCATCGCAGGGGCCGTCGTCCGCTGACGCGCTCCGCGTCGCCTCCTGCGTGAATCGACACCCTCCCATTTACTGGTGTCACCGCGCACTTACCGGTGCCATTCCGGATGTACCGGTGCCGCAACGTCGACCGATATGATCCGGCAAGGCTTTTCAGATTGACCGAAAAGAAATCCTCTGCGCGGCTCATCGCCGCTTCGCCGCTTCCGCGCAGAGGCTGACGGCGGGCGTAACGCATATGCCCCGACCATTCCCCGGGGGCCCATTCCAGCCCGCCGCCCATCAGTGCGGCACGCCGCCTCGCGAGTACCACAACACCTTTGGCCCGCTGGCCACTTCTCGACAAAATCACTCTGCCTACGGACTATGCCGCCGTCCGGATCATCCGTCGCACAGGCATGTCTACGATGTGGTCAACCCCTGACAGGAAAGGCTGCTTCCGCTTCCTCCGATGCGCCAAGGTGATCTGCGCGTTCTCGGAGCGGCCGGCACCCCTTTCGCTTACCTTCTGCTCGGTAGAACTGAGGGACCGCATCCATGCCAAAACCCGTACCAGCCAGTCCGCGGCGGAGGCCGATGAACCCGCCCAAGGCGGCGATGGCGCCGCTTGTGGCCGTGCTGTCCGTGACCGCCGTCGCCGGGGCCGCGGCCGTGGTCCTGGCGCCGTCCGAGGCGCGTGGCTGGGCGTTGGCGGTGGTGCTCACCGCCTGGGTGGTCCTGGCCGTCGCGCTCGCCGTGGCCCACACCGTCACCCGGCGGACCCGGCGCGCGGCCTCGGCCCAGGCCGCGGAGGCCGAACGGCTGGGGGCCTCGCTGGCCGCACTCGAAGCGGACACCGCCCACACCGCCGACGTGGCGCTGCCCGCGCTGCTCCAGCTGGTACGCGGCGGAGTGAAGGCCGCCGACGCCCTAGGCCAGATCCCGTTGCCGCGCAGCCCGCGCCAGCGCAAGCTGCTGCACGTCCTCGCGGCCACGGTCGAAGGGCAGGAGCAGCAGACCGCCGCGCTGCGGACCGAAAGCACGCGGGTCCACGACGCGATGGGAACGCAGCACGCCCGGCTCCGCGAGGAACTGCACGCGCTGACCTCCGAGGTCGAACGCTTCACCCGCGAGACGCTGCCGGGCGTGGCCGCCAGGCTCCGTGAGGGCGAGTCGGGCGCCACGGTGCAGGCCGAGGTCTACCTGCCGGAACAGCCGGTGCTGCGCGCCTTTGTCGAGGCGGTCCTCCGCGAGCTCGCGCTCAGCGAGCGCCGCGCCCTCGCCGCACAGACCGCGTCCGCCAAGGCCCTCAGCCGCGTCCAGGCGAAATCCGTCAGCATGCTCGCCGATCTGCGCAGCATGCAGGAACGTCACGGCGAAGAGGTGTTCGGCGACCTGCTGAAGCTGGACCACAGCACCTCGCAGCTCGGCCTGATGACGGACCGCCTCGCGCTGTTGATGGGCGGCCGGCCCAGCCGCGCCTGGAACCGGCCGATCGTCATGGAGAGCATCCTGCGGGGCGCGGTCGGCCGTATCGCCGCCTACCAGCGCGTACGGCTGCACTGCTCGTCGAACGTCGCCATCTCCGGGTTCGCCGCCGAAGGCGTCATGCACCTGCTCGCCGAACTCATGGACAACGCCGCCAACTTCTCGCCGCCCATCGACGAGGTGCATGTCTACGTCGAGGAGCGCGGCACCGGCATCGTCGTCACCATCGAGGACAGCGGCCTGAAGATGGCCGACGCGGCGATGCGCAGGGCCGCGGACTCCGTCGCCGGGCGGCTGACCGACCTCGCGGCCCTCCAGGGCACCCGCCTCGGCCTCGCCGTGGTGGGACGGCTCGCGCTCAAGCACCGGATCAGCGTCAACTACCGGCCGTCCTCGCGCGGTGGCACCGGCGTGGTCGTCCTGCTGCCGCGCCATCTCATCGCCCAGGAGCCCCGCGAGAACCACCCGGCCCCGAGCCTCCGGGAAGCCGCCGCCGCAGCCGCGCCGCAGCCCGCACCCACGCCCGCGCCCGCCGCACCTTCACTCGGGCCCGCAGCACCGTCGCCCGTGTCCGGGCCCGCAGCGCCGTCGCCCGTGCATGAGCACACGCCCGCGCCCGCCGCACCTTCACTCGGGCCCGCAGCACCGTCGCCCGTGTCCGGGCCCGCAGCGCCGTCGCCCGTGCATGAGCACACGCCCG
>NZ_JBHXJG010000030.1:38280-44162 GCF_042723425.1 Streptomyces sp. NPDC058375
CGCCCGCCGCACCTTCACTCGGGCCCGCAGCACCGTCGCCGGTGGCCGAGCCCGCAGCGCCGTCGCCGGAGCCCGGGCCCGCAGCGCCGTCGCCGGTGCCCGAGCCCGCGTCCCAACCCGCGCCCGCGCCCGCGGCACCGCCTGTCGCGCCCGCGACGCCGTCGCCCACTCCCGCCCCCGCAACGCCCGCCCCGCCGGAGACCGTCGCACCCACCGCCCCGCTGCCCACCCCGGACCGCGCCCCCGCCCCCTCCCCCGACCCCCTCGTCGCCCGTCCGCGTGAGTCCGAGCGGCCCGCGGCCCGCCCTGCGGCGGCCTCCACCCCCGGCGGTCTGCCCGTCCGTACGCCCGGCCGCACCATGGGCGAGGCGGAGCGCGGTCGTCACCGCGGCTCGCCCGCGGCCGCGTCCCCGGCGAACCCGCGGGGCGACACGCCACGGGCCACCCCGCCCCGCAGCGCGGGCCAGCAGTTCGGCGCCTTTCACCGTGGCCGGCGGTCCCAGGGCGACGCCTCCGGGGAGCCGGACGCCGGGACCGTACCGCCGCCGTCCTCCGCGCCGTAACCCGGAACGCCATCCGCAGGGTGCCCGGGTCACCGGACGCGCTCGCTCGACCATCCGAGATTGGAGGTACGGGACATCGGCCGGTCCCCGGCGCCACGGTCCCGTCACTCATCATGCAGACCACAGACAACAGCCTCACCTGGCTCCTGCAGAGGCTGCTTGAGCAGACCCCCGGAACGAGGCACGCCCTGGCCCTGTCCCGCGACGGGCTCAAGCTCTGCTGGAGCGAGCACCTCACGCTCGACCAGGCTGACCAGCTGGCAGCCATCTGCTCCGGCATGCAGGCGCTGGCGCAGGGCGCCTCCATCGAGTTCGGCGACGGCTCCGGCGGCGTACGGCACTCGATGACCGAGTTCCACGGCGGCCTGCTCTTCATCGTCGAAGCCGGCGAAGGCGCGCATCTGGCCGTCGTCGCCACGGAGGAGGCCGACCCCAGCATCGTGGGCAACCAGATGACGCAGATGGTCGAGCAGATCGGCGAACACCTGCGCGCCGCACCACGCGGCACCGTACCGGGGAACGCGTCGCGGGGAAGCACGTCCCCGGGGAGTACGTCACCGGGGAGCGCGTCGTGACCCGCCGGCCCGTCGACACCGGGGCCCCCGACCGGCTCTACACGGTCACCGGCGGCCGCAGCCGTGCCGCGGACTCCTTCGACCTGGTGACCCTCGTCGTCAGCGAGTGCCGGCCGACCACCGGCATGCAGTCGGAGCACGCACGGATCCTCGACCTGTGCACCCACCCGACCGCCGTCGTCGAGATCGCCGCCGAACTCGCCCTGCCCGTCACCGTGGTACGCATCCTGCTCGACGACCTCCGCGCCATGGGCCGGATCACCGCACGCCATCCTCGCGTGGCCGCCTCACCGTCCGCCCTCCCCGACTCCGACCTGCTGCAGGAGGTGCTCCATGGTCTCCGAAAGCTGTGAGGTCTCCGAAAGCTGTGAGCTGCCGGCCCAGCGCACTCCGCTGGCCGACGCCGCCGAAACCGGCCTGAAGATAGTCGTCGTCGGAGGGTTCGGCGTCGGCAAGACCACGCTCGTCCGCTCGGTGAGCGAGATCCGGCCGCTGAACACCGAAGAGGTCATGACCCAGGCCGGCGTCGGCGTCGACGAGACCAGCGGCGTCGACGCCAAGACGACCACCACGGTCGCCTTCGACTTCGGACGCATCAGCCTCAACGAACGCATCGTGCTGTACCTGTTCGGCGCCCCCGGCCAGGAGCGCTTCTGGTTCCTCTGGGACCGGCTGTTCTCCGGCACGCTGGGGGCCGTGGTCCTCGTGGACACCCGGCGGATGGACGACTCCTGGTACGCGATCGACCGGCTGGAACACCACGGCACACCGTTCGTGGTCGCGGTCAACCGCTTCGACGACGACCTCACCCACTCCCTCGACGAGATCCGTCAGGCACTGGCGCTGCCCGAGCACATCCCGATGGTCGACTGCGACGCGCGGGTCCGGCGGTCCAGCAAGAACGTCCTGATCACGCTCGTCGACCATCTGCGCACGATGGCCATCGCCCGGGAGACGACACCATGAGCACCTCCAGCCCGTCCTTCGACCCGTCCTTCAATCCGGGCGCAACCGCCCCGTCCGGCTGCCCGGCCGCCCCCGGCGCCGTACGGCTGTCCGGCGCCTCCTACCAGCAGACGCCCACGGAGCTCTACCGCTCGCTGCGCCGGGAGCACGGCGCGGTGGCGCCGGTCCTGCTGGACGGGGACGTACCGGCCTGGCTGGTCCTCGGCTACGCCGAACTCTCCTACGTCACCACGCACGACGAGCTGTTCGCGCGGGACTCGCGCCGCTGGAACCAGTGGGACACCATTCCGCCGGACTGGCCCCTGCTGCCGTTCGTCGGCTACCAGCCGTCGGTGCTCTTCACGGAGGGCGACGAGCACCGGCGCCGGGCCGGCGTCATCACCGAAGCCCTGGAAGGCGTCGACCAGTTCGAGCTGGCCCGCGACTGCCGGCGCATCGCTGACCGGCTCATCGCGGAGTTCGCCGGAAGCGGTCGGACGGAGCTGATGAGCAGTTACGTCCACGCGCTGCCGATGCGGGCCGTGGTCCAGATGTGCGGCATGCCGGTGTCGGGCGCGGACACCCAGCAGTTGGTGGACGACCTGCGGATCTCCCTCGACGCCGGCGAAGGGGACGACCCGGTGGCGGCGTACGGACGCGTCGGCGACCGGCTGCGCCAACTGGTCAAGGACAAGCGGGCGGCGCCCGGGCCCGACGTCACCTCCCGCATGGTGACGCACGAGGCGGGCCTCACGGACGAGGAGATCGTCCAGGACCTGATCTCGGTCATCGCCGCGGCCCAGCAGCCCACCGCCAACTGGATCTGCAACACGCTGCGGCTGCTCCTGACGGACGAACGCTTCGCGGTGAACGTCTCCGGCGGCAGGCTCAGCGTCGGCGAGGCGCTCAACGAGGTGCTGTGGCTGGACACCCCGACGCAGAACTTCATCGGCCGCTGGGCCGTACGGGACACCCAGCTCGGCGGCCGGCACATCCGGGCCGGCGACTGCCTGGTCCTGGGGATCGCCGCCGCCAACACCGACCCGGAGATCTGGCCGGAGGCGTACGTCGGCGCCGAGAACTCCGCCCACCTGTCGTTCAGCGGCGGGGAGCACCGCTGCCCCTACCCCGCACCGCTGCTGGCCGACGTCATGGCCCGTACGGCGGTGGAGACGCTGCTCGAACAGCTCCCGGACCTGATGCTGGCGGTCGAGCCGGCGGAGCTGACCTGGCGGCCCTCGATCTGGATGCGCGGACTGTCGGCGCTGCCGGTCCAGTTCAGCCCGCTGGCGCAGTAGCGGGCGGCCGGGCCAGGAAGCGTTCCCTGGCCCGTCCGCCCGCCGACGAGCGCGTTCCGTCAGCCCGACACCGGCGTGAAGCGGACCGGCAGGCTCTTCGGCCCCCGGGTGAAGACACCGTGCTCGACCGGGTCGAAGCCGTCGGCCAGCCGCAGATCCGGCATGGCGTCCAGCAACTGACCGACGCCGATCTCGACTTCGGACCTGGCCAGCAGCGCACCGACGCAGAAGTGCCGGCCGAGCGCGAAGGCGAGATGGTCCGCCGCCGCCGAGAAGGCGTTCGTGGCGGTCAGGTCCTCGCGGAAGATGTCGAAGGCATCGGGGTTCCCGTAGCGGTCCTCGTCACGGTTGGCGGAGCCGATCAGGCAGGTCACCGTGGAGCCCGCCGGCACGGTGCCGCCGCTCAGCTCCACCTCCGTCGCCGACTGACGCATGATCATGTGCACGGGCGGTGTGTAGCGCAGCGTCTCGGCGAAAGCCCGGGATATCAGACTGCGGTCGGCGCGGACCGCCGCCAACTGCTCCGGGTGGACCAGCAGGTTGGCGAAGATACCGGCGATGGCCTTGTCGGTGGTCTCGCCGCCGGCCGCCAGCAGCAGACTGCAGAACGCCTTGACGTCCTCGTCGCTCATCCGGACCCCGTCGACCTCCGCGGTGCACAACGTCGACAACAGGTCGTCGCCGGGCGCCTCACGCCGCTTCCGGATGATCGGCAGCATGTACTCGGCGAACTCGACGCGCGTACGTTCACCTGCCCGCGCCACGTCCTGGTCGCCGGAGAGATTACCGAGAAAGGCGATGACAGCCGTATACCAGCCGTGAAAACGCTCATAGTCGGACTTGTCCAGACCGAGCATGTCCGCAATGACGTTCACGGGAAAGCGGGTGGCGTAGTCGGCCACCAGATCGACGGACCCGGAGTGACGGAACGCGTCGATCAGTTCGCGCGAATTGCGCTCGATGACCGGTAAAAACTTGTCCCGCAGGTCGGCGCCCCGGAAGGCCGGCGCGACGAGGGCCCGGCGTACGGCGTGCTCGCGCCCGCTGAGCTGGAGAATCGTCCGCCCATGGACGGGCTCGATCTGCCAGTCGTAGTTCTCGGTGGTGAATTCACCGGATTTGTCCTTGAAGACGCGCTCGACGTCCTCGTAACGCGAAACGATGTAACTCTTGGTGGCTTCGTGCCACAGGAGCGGCGCGTCATGACGCATCCGGCGATACGCCTGATAAGGGTCTCTCTCGAACTCGGGTGACAAAATGTCCGGCGCTTCGACCGACATGAACACTCCCTGGTGAACGGGGAACGGAGACGGGTGAACTGATCACTCCCATCACCTCCCGAGAACACGCATTCGTCAAGAGTTGCCACCCGTTGCGACCTGCCCGTCCACCGCCCCGGACCGGGAGGGGCGCGCTCAGTCCTCCGGCTTCTCCCCCGGCCCGTCCCCCGGCGACGCCGTCCGGCCCGTCAGCGCCGCCAACGAGCTGCGTACGTGCGCCATGTGCGCCTGGGCCTCCTCGCGGCCCTCCTCGTGCACCCGCAGGATCCGCTCGGTCTCCCGGACCACCCGCTCCTCCCGGACCCGGGCCTCGGCCAGCACCTCCGCCGCCCGCGCCTCCGCGTCCTCCTGGCCGTGCCGGGCCGCCTCCTGCGTGGCGGCCAGTCCCCGGCCCGCCTCCGCGAGCAGCGCCTCCGCCCGCTCGGTCAGCTCCGCGTACCGGGCCTCCAACGCGACCTCCTCGGCGGCCAGTTCGGCCTCGGTCGCCTTGAGGCGTTCCGCGTGCTCCTGCTCCTGGTGGGCCAGCACACTCGCCGTACGGTTACGGGTCTCCTCCATCGCGGAAGCGGCCGCCGACCGCACCTCCTCGGCGTCCTGCCGGGCCGCGGCGAGCAGTTCCTCCGCCTCCCGGACCGCCCCGGCCACCCGCTCCTCGGCCACCTGTTCCGCCGCCGCCCGCACCGCGCCGGCCGCCTCGCGCGCCGCGTCCCCGGCCGCCCGGCCCGCCCCCTCCGCCTCGTCCCGCAGCGCCTGGCCCGCCGCCAGCGCCTCGGCCTCCAGCGCCTGAGCCTCACCCTCGGCCAGGGCCAGGATCCGCTGGGCCCGCTCCCCCAGCTCCGCGTAGTCCTGCACGGGCAGCGCCGCGACGGTCTCCGCCAGCCGGGCCGCCTCGCCGACCAGCTCCTCCACCCGGGCCGTCAGCCGCGCGTGCTCGGCGAGCGCTCCGTCCCGCTCGGCCGTCAGGGCGGCGACCGCCCGGTCCACCTGCTCCGGGCGGTACCCCTTCCCCCGTACACCCACGACGTCGAACGCGGACACCGGTCCAGCACTCATCCCCGAAACCTCTCTCCGACCCACCGACCCACCGCGATACGTCAAGGATGCGGCAATTGGTGCCGGAAGTCGGAATAGATCAGCGGCATTCCGGCCGGAAGCGACCGGCATCACAGACCGGGCGAACCGGCACACAGTAAGGCGCCCGGACCCTTCCCGGGTCCGGGC
>NZ_JBHXJG010000031.1:0-43220 GCF_042723425.1 Streptomyces sp. NPDC058375
CGAATCCAGCGAGCGGCTCGGCCGCCGCAGATGGGTCATCGAGCGCACCATGTCCTGGCTGACCGGCTACCGCAGACTCAACCACCGCTACGAGCGGAAACCAGGCAACTACCTGGCCTTTCTCGGACTGGCAGCCGCTCTCTGCTGCTACAAACGATTCCTCAAACTGACCATGTAGGACACGGTCTAAGGGAGTCGCGATACGTCTTCTGTATAAACCAGACTTGAACCCGCCCTACATCGTCTTCAGCTCGATGCCCAAGTAAGAGGTCCCGGATGCACAGCGAATCCCACCACGGCCCGACGTGTGGACCGTCGGCGGCTCTGGACGCCGATGTGTGGTCGGCGGCGGTCGAGATGTACCGCCATCGGTACTCGTTCATCGCAGTGGGTCCGCGGACTGGGGAGGACTGGCTGCCCGACGTAACCGCGATCATGCGCAGGGCGGTGGCGGACCCTCGAGGGTGGCGAGGCGACGACCCGGAAGTGGGCGAACCGGAGTTGCTGGAGGACCCTGCATTCCCGTTCCGCGTTCCACCGGTGGACGAGGTCGGTGCTGCGGGGTGGCGAAGCAGGCTCTTCGAGATTCCCCGCAGTTCGGTGGTGCGTCTTCTCGTCATGCTGGCGACCAACGCGATGAACGTGCCGCGGCAACAAGGTTTCCCCGAGCGCAGAGCCGAGATGGAACGCCACGCGGCGGCGATCCTTTCACGCTTTCCCGAAGGCTCGACGTACTTCACCAACACCCGCCATGGCGGTGAGAATCCGGACTTCTATGAGTACGTGTCTACTAGCTGGCCTTTGAGTCAGTTTGTCTGGGACTTCGGGCTCCTCGCGGTGTCCGACGACGAAGTCGGCCTCATCTGGTCGTTCGACGCAAGCTGAAGGGACAACATGACCGTACGGACCCGATCGGCCACCTACCCGGACCGAGAAACGGCCCATTGGGCCACCCAGCAGGTGGTGACCGTCAACGAGCAGAAGATCCACCGCTGGCTTGCTCAGGGCACCCGTGCCCGCCTGGCCATCGAGGCCGCCTGGCCCTCTCGCGAGGCGGCCGTCGGCCGGGTACTCCTGCAGGCGATGATGCTCTCCGGTCGCGATCCCGTTGACGTTCGCGCTGCGCGTGTCGTGCTCAAGCGTGATCCGAACAGCCTCCACGGCTTCGTCGTGCTCACCACCGTCCCGATCTATCTGTAGAGGTCCAGCGCCGTGTCTATGAAGCCGCTCGAGTTCGACCGCCGTTATGGCGAGTTGGACCAGGTGATCAGCGCGTACTCAGGCATGTCGGCCGAGGACGAGCCGGACAAGCCGAGCGAGGCCCTCCAGGCCTACCTCCGCCATACCTGGCACACCCGTCCCTGGGCCCTGGCCTCAGCCGAACAGCAGATCCGCGAGTACGCACGCAACCCACCGGGCCGGCTACGCCTGAGCCTCGGTGAGTTCTATCCCGTGCCGGATGTTGGCCTTTCCGAAGCCGCAATTCAGGACTGGCTGTTCGTAGTCGCTGACCACCTGAAACGGTCTGTCGAGCAAGGTGAAGTCCCACCCCCGTCCACCCCTCGTACTCACTGGGAGTGGCACGCCCGCTTTCCCGAGCTCGGCCAGCTTCTCGGGGGCTGGTTCTCGCAGGACATGCCGGACGAGTTCCCGGACCACGACGCGGCCGTACGCGATTACACCGCCGCCACGGATCCGCAGCTGGTTGCGCGCCTCATGGGTGAGGTGCACGAACTGCTCGCCCTCGGCCTTGAGGAATCCGGCTATGCCCTCGCGGTGGCGGAGCTGGGCATGGAGGTCGACCCGCCCCGGCCGTACTCTCCGAGCGGCTGGCTGGCCCACCTCGCGGACGATGTGGGCGGATTCAAGGCGGACTACGGCCCCGGACCGGCCGCAGTCTGACTGCATGCACGTGTCGCTCATTATGCCCGGGGTGCCGGTCCCTCCTAGGCGTGGTGCATCCAGGGTGCGATGGTCCGGGCCGGGCAGTCCTCGGAGAAGGCCGCGATGATTTACCAGCACTCCGGCCTTGAGCGGCAGCAGGAGGTAGCCGACGGCTTGGACGACCTCGTGCGTGCCGCCCGTACGAAGGCCAAGGAGAAACTTACTTGTGCGGATCTGGTGCGCGACGCCTGAAGTGGCCCAGACAACAAACAAGGCCCGGGTCGATGACCTGGGCCTTTGTCGTGGAGCGGGTGACGAGAATCGAACTCGCGCTCTGAGCTTGGGAATCAGCGATGCTTGGCTAGTTAAAGGCACTCTGACCTGCGGTTTCGGACTGGCCAGGTGGATGGCCCTCGGTCTCTGGGAGCCGTATCTGACCGCTGTTGTCCGCTCTGCTGGGCACGGATGGGGCACGAGGGGGGGCCTTGAGGGGCGTGCTGCGCTTCGGGCGGACTGGCTGGTCAGAGGGGGATGATGTGGACTTGGTTGCCCTAGAGGTTGGTCCTGTCGTCGCTGCTCGGGGTCAGCAGGGCGATCGGTTCGGCCGACGCAGTGCCACCTCGGGGACGATGGCGTACTTGTGTCCGTGCGCTCCGGCGCTTCCGCCGCCTTGGCCGCCTGCTCGGTAACCGGCTCCACCTTGACGCAACACGACTCAGCTCAGGAGAGGGGAGGTGGTGCGGGAGGGGCTAACTTCCACGGTGGTGTTCGCCCCGGTCACGAGATCGGCTCGCCTGGCGTTGAGCTTGGCAGACAGCTGTCGTAGCGAGCTACCGATCCCGGATTCGCCAGCGGGGGCGATCACGGAGCAGCTATCCTTCATCGGGAGGACGCTGTGCGACTCGGCCCGTGACGGCATCTGGAGTCTCCATCAGCCAACACTATAAAATGGAGCACGATGACCCTCGATATCGCGGCAGGAACCCAGCTGAGGTTCGCAGAGTACTTTACAGAGATTCCAAGCGAGCCGGAAACGCGTGCAACTTTGATCGAGTCGTGGTTTCCAGCACGCGAACTCTCACAGTTGATCGCCAAAGACCGGCGAGTGCGAGACCCTGCCTACGCTGCCCACCGATGGTGGGCTCGACGTCCACCAGCGCTACTTCGCGCGCTTCTTATTGCGAGCGTACTCCCTCCTGGCGTTAGCGCGCAGGAATTCTGGCGTAGGTATGCGTCTGAAGAGCATCATCTGGCTGGCAAGACTGTTTACGACCCTTTCATGGGTGGAGGATCAACCCTGGTGGAAGCGCAGCGGCTTGGCGCTTCCGTGATGGGGTCGGATGTGGATCCGATGTCTGTACGCATCGTAAAGTCCGAGCTGGCGCCGGTTGACGGAAATGAACTTCGAGAGTACGGCAAGCTTCTACTTGCACACCTTCACTCCGAATTGTCCTGGCTTTACCCATCAGAGCCCGATGCGGAGCCTTTGCATTACTTCTCGATCGCAGAGGTGCAATGCCCCTCGTGTAGCGCCACTGGGCCGCTCTATCGCAATTTGGTTCTCGTCCGGGATCCCAAGAAAGCGGGCGCTGTCGTTCGCGATCATGCGATCACAGCATTCTGTCCCGTTTGCTCTAAGCTTCACAATTTGAAATCGGCACACCGTAAAGAGATCCGATGCTGCGGAAAACGCTTCAAGATCACGCAAGGGACGTTTCGGTCGGGTGCGTATCACTGCCCGTCTTGCGATGTGGCATCAACTCATCGAGAACTTAAGACTGGTGCTGCCCGGCGACGTGTTTTGGCCGTCGAGGAGACGCAGGCAAATGGTCGACGCCGCCTTCGGGCGCCGGATAATGAGGACGAAGCTGAACAGTTGCAAGCTGTTCGGGAATGGGAAGCGCAACGTCCTCACCTCCCTCATCCTGAGGGAGAGATCAGGGCGACAAGGTCTGATGAGCGACCTCGAAGCTACGGCGTAAACAAGTACGAGGAGCTCTTCACGCCGCGTCAACTCCTGGTATTGGGACACGCGCTGAAGTGGATCCGCGACAATGTTCAGGCCGATGACTTCCGCAGGGCACTTGAACTCGCAATCTCAAATGCGCTCGCAACCAATAATAGGCTATGCGGATATGCTACCGATTACGGCCGTCTTTCTGCCCTTTTCTCGGTGCGTGGGTATTCTCTTCCCGCTTTGACAGTGGAACTCAATCCGCTGCATGAGACTGCTGGGCGCGGTACTATCGCAGCTTGCATTGAGCGCGTTGCAAAGTCGGATACCGGAGAAATCCGTCGACACATTTGGGATGCTCAAACAGAACAACCGAGGCCCAATCTGTTCTCTTTCCTGCGGAAAAATCAACCGTTCTGGGTGGAGCTTAAGAATGCCACATCTGCTTCGGATGCAGAGGCGCTGGAGAAAATTGATGTCGCTATATTTGACCCTCCCTATTTTGACTTCATTGCATACGATGAGTTGTCCGAGTTTCACCGCGCCTGGTTCGGAGAACTCGACCTAGCCGGCGATCCCTTGCTGCCGAGATCTGAAGAACCCGTGGAATCCTTCGGTCTGCAGCTTGGTCAGTGCCTCAGTGAAATGGTAAATCGCGCACGAGGATCTAACCCCTTTGCCTTCACGTACCATTCCGCGAATCCAGATGCCTGGAGGGCAGTGGGAGTGGCTTTGGACTTCGCTGGACTTGTGGTCACAAAACTATGGCCCATCCGCAGCGACGGACACATGGGGCATCACAGCAATCCGGGGAACTGCGAGTGGGATGTTGTGGTCGTCTGCCGACCGAAGGCTGGTACGGCCGCACAGGAATTTCCGGACGAGGTGAGCCTCTGGGTTTCAAATATGAAACCCTTGGAGGTAAATGCCGCAGATATTCAAAATTTTAACTTCGCTATCGATATGGCTCGGTCTCGATTTGCCAAGGTGTTCTAAGCAAGTGTTACAGGGCGAAAACTGGGGTGGGGGGAACAATGCGTAGTTCAGGTGAACGTAAGCAAGTCATTGATCAACAGAAAAGGTCGGCTGAGTATAGCGTCCGAATCTGGGTGCAGGACGGATGGCGTGACTTTGCGGTGTATCGAGTGCCAGTGGACGCGCTGCTACTCAATGCAGACAACCGACGCTTTCGAGCGGAGCGAATGTGGGCAGAGGAACATCTGGGCCGGCAGCTGGATCCCGAGAATATCCCTGGTGACGAGCTATCCATTACGTCTCTGCTCCTGGATGTCTCTCACAGAGTCGAGGGAGACCAGGTAGTCGGTAAACCGAGTGGCAGCTACGAATCTCTCAAGAATGACTGGATTCGCCGAAAGCAAGAGTCGCCTCTTTGGATTCGGCCAGATGGGACGGTGCGAAATGGGAATCGTCGCCTTTCCATGGTTAAAAGGCTCCAGAGAGAGATCGGTTCCACGGGCCTTGAGTGGGTCGACGCGATCATCCTCCCCGGGGAGGACATTGATGAGCCCTCGTTGTTGGAGATGGAACAACGAGAGCAGCTGACAGAGAACTTTAAGGTTCGCTATAACGACATTGACTACCTGCTCGCTCTGCGTGAAGCCGCAGAGAACCGCGAAGTTGATTGGTTTGATCGCGAAAGCATTGAGTCAGTAGCTGGCGAACTACAGAGCATGGTGGAAAAGTCGAAGGGAGAAGTGGTACGCGACCTGTTCGCAGTCAAGTATATGGATATCTTCCTTGAGGATTCAGAACAGGCTGGGCAGTACCACCGACTGTTGAAGACCCTGGAACGATTCCGCGACATCGGCCGGATGATGATGCAGGTCGAGGATCAGTACCCCCTAGAAGCCGATAGAATTCTCCAGACCCTCTTCGCGGCAGTCCGCGCAAATAGGGGGCATCTGGACATTCGCGTAATCCGAGCAATGTTTAAGTCCGATCGACCACGCTTCGATAAGCTGGCCACGAAGGTGGCAGATGCGGAAGCTGGATGGGATGTCACGGCTGGTCCGTCTCTTTCCAACCCGGGATCATCGGTGCCGATTGAGACTGAGGCCGGCGAAGAGGAATCTGAGGCCGATGATGAGGGGCCCGGACCAGAGGTAGCTAATTACCCGAAGGTGGCGGTTGGTACCGCTATCGAGCTAGCAATTGACGGGTTCTCGGCGTCTCAGCAGGATGACGTCGCACAGGTACTCCAAGAAATTTGCAATCGCCTTGAGGTCCTCACGGAAAAGAACCGTCTAAGCAGCGCCTTGTCGAGAGACGAAGGAATCAAGGTGAGGGAGAATTTGGAGAAAATCGTTCAATGGGTTGACGAAAACAGGCACTTCGCCGATCGAGCCATTTAGAGATGGAGAACTCCAAGAGGGTCACACTGGAGTTCGTCGATGACGAGCTCTTGGTAGTCGGCACTGCGCTAGCCGTTGATCGCAGAGCTCGCCTGTTCTTCCGGAGTGTCCTTGGAGCGAAAGCGCTAGAGGGTGCTTACCGGTGTCCGCGTCGACGACTCAGTACCTCAACCTTGGTCCTCCGGGTTTATGACTGGCTTCTCGCGAACGGGTACGAGGCAGAGGGTGCTGGCGAGGTTAAGACCACTGTCAACGCGGAGCTGGAGCGTCGACGCAGCTTTGTTAGGACCCAAGAGGCTGCCCAAAAACAAAAGGGTGAGTCGGTCGATTTCGACTTCTCCCGAGTTGATTCCTCTCTTCAGACGTTTGGTTGGTCGGCGGAAAGGAAGCTCCGCCCCCACCAACGTGCAGGTGTGGCCCACGCACTAACTGCGATCAACGTTGGGAATTTCTCTGTTCCGGGAGCTGGAAAGACAACAACGACGCTAGCTACAGCAGTCACCCACCTGCAGTCGGGAACAGTCGATTTGGTGGTGGTAGTTGGACCGTTGGCATGTTTCGACCCATGGGAAAAGGAGACCCGTATTGCAGTAGGTCCTCTTATAAGAACCAGGAGGATCCGGGGGTCAGCGCGCCAAAGGCAGGCCATTTACCAGAAGACGAGAACGAGAGATCTGCTGCTCCTCAGCTATCCAACTGCGGCAGCGGATCAGTTGATGTTGCTCGACCTCTTCGTCACTCACAACGTGATGCTGATCGTTGATGAGTCGCATCGCGTGAAAAGATTCCGTGGAGGAGTTTGGGCACCCGCGCTAGTTGAGCTTGCAAAGCGAGCCAAGGTGCGCATGGTTCTCTCCGGAACTCCAATGCCGCAGTCAGGTAGAGATCTGTATAGTCAGCTCAACATTCTATGGCCAGATGGACAATTGACGGGCACTAGGGACGCTTTTGCAGCGCGCGTCGAAAACGACTTCGATGATGTGGTTCGTGAAGTCATGCCATTCGTTTCGCGTACCCCGAAATCTGCCCTGGGTCTGCCTCCCTACTCGATCCATCATCATTCGGCTAATCTGTCGGGCACGCAGGCCGAAATTTACGAGTTGATCGAAGGTAGATTTCGTCAGAAAATTGCAGATGCGGCGACGTGGCGAGATAAGATCGACAGTCTTCGCCGAGGACGGCCTATCCGGCTTTTGCAGGCTGCGACAAACCCATTGGTTTTCTCTTCTAAGGATGCGTATTTTCGACTTCCTCGCATTGAGGACTCTAGCCCAACTTTGATGGAACGCCTCGCGAATTATGGTTCAGGTGGGGAGGTTCCAGCCAAGTCGGCTCTGGCGGTGGAGCTCATTACGTCAATTGCTCAAAGGGGAGAGAAGGTAGTCTGCTGGAGCAACTTCGTGGCCAACCTCGACCACTTTAGAAACCTGGTGTCTGAGAGTCTGGGTATCCCGTGCTATCAAATTGATGGTCGAGTCCCAGCAGGTCGGGATGATTTGCATTCGGACGCCAGAGCCGATGCTGAGGTAGCCGGTGACGGAGACACTCGCGAGTCTGTAATCGATAGATTCTTGCAAGAGCCGGGGCCAGCAGTTCTCGTAACAAATCCCGCTTCGTGTTCTGAGTCAATTTCTTTGCACAGCTCATGCCATAATGCGATTTATCTTGATCGTACGTATGACTGTGCGATGTACTTGCAGTCCATTGACCGAATTCACCGGCTTGGGCTGCCAGCGGACGCCTCGATTAACATCCATATCATCGACGCGCTTGTTGACGGTCGGGAGACGGTCGATGCTTTGGTTCAGAGTTCTCTGGAATCCAAGTCCCGTCGAATGCAGCAACTGCTTGAAGGGGCGGAGCTGTTGCCGATTGATCTTTCTGAGGACCCGTCTGTAGACGCGGAGGGCAGTGAGAAGGATTTGGAGTTGTTGTTGCGTTACTTGTTGGGGCAGGGCGAGTGACACAACGGGACTTGGGTAGCTGGTTGACTGCTGTACGAGTAGTCCGTCTGCCGGTGATGCTCACGACTATCAGAAGGTATCCACCGCCGGGCATCGACACCGAGAAGGCTCGTCGGCACCTTTGGCGGCAATGTGGCGGTCCTATAGACGATGTCCCCGTACTCCTAGACGTCTTGATGCAAATCGGCCTTGTGGAAGTGCAGGATACGTGGCTGAAGGTAACCAAGGCCGGGCTAAAGGTTGCTACGCAAGATCATCAGTCGGGTGGAAGACTGCTAGGTCTGGCGCTGATTCGTTCGGGCCTGTTTGCCAGCCAGGCGCGTAGTCTTCTTGAGGTGAGCGAGATTGATGTCTCTCGTTCGCTTGTCTGCCCCCGGGATCTGGCGCTTACATTTGCACCTCAACTGACGGGTATTTTGCGTCGCTTTGCGGGATCCGTTGTGCTGACTGATCGGTTGACGGTGGCTGCTGATGTGGTGGCAGAAATAAGCGACGTATGGTCATTGCTCCCGCCGACCGCTGGCCCTGATTTCGACTATAGAAAGGACATGGGTAATAGAGGTGAACTCTACAGTTATCAATACTGTCGGTTGGCGGCTGACGATCCTGCTAAGGTTCGCTGGGTAGCGAGAGATGATGAGGCGCTGGGGTACGATATTGAAGATGCCAATTTTGCACCTAAGCGCATGATTGAGGTAAAGGCTAGTGGAGATAAGTCGGTGCGGTTTTTTCTGAGTCGTAATGAGTGGGGAATGGCTCATCGGTTCGGAGATTGCTACGAAATACATTTTTGGGGAGGGATTTCACTGAAGGCTCCCGTCAAAGATGAATTTGATAAGTTGACTGGGCTTGGGTATCCTCTGGTATTTCGCGGCCTGGAAGGCATGCTGGCCTCGAATCAGCTGTCTGCGGTACCGACTCAGTATCTAGTGACTCGATCAGGTGCATCTGAGCGGACGGGCCCGACGGAGTGAGGTCGGTTGCGCAGGTCTTGACGCAGTAGGTGAAGTCCTACCGCGCTCTGATTAGGTACTTGGCCCGCGTCTACGGTCTGCTGTGCCGCGATGTCTTGAAGTCCGGTCGATGTGGGCTTCCGGACGTCGTGGGAGGGATCCCTGCTCTCCACGCCGGCCGCCGGGGCCAGCTCAACCAGTCGCACCCAGCGGTTCCCGCAAAATGTCAAAAGCCCGGCGGGCTCCTGCGACTTCTGTCATTTCGTGGAACGTGCCTGCGCGATCGAGGTCTTGGCCCTCTTGGCCCCACGACGGTGGCCGCAAGCATTGGTTGCCGGCCGCGCCTCGTCGGCGCGGCCGGTGGTGCGTTCAGCGGTCGTCAGGCCGCGGCATTGCCCTAGCGCCCCCGACGAGTCCGTCGGTGACAGATCTCGTCGAAGGTGGCGCGGGCGCCGATGGGGTCGATGTAGTGCATGGCCAGGAGGGCTGCGATGACGGCGCCGACCAGGTCGTTCTGGACCTCGGGCCAGGTGTGGTCGTCGGCGCAGGTGGTGAGGCCCTTCAGGCCGTGGAGGGCGTGCATGGCCTCGCCGGCTTCCTCGGCGACCTTGCCGACCTGCAGGGCTTTGAGCTCCTCGTCGGGGAGGTGGGCGCCGGCTGCTCGGCAGACGGCGGAGAGCTTCTCGATGTTGTCCCACAGGGTGTCCACGTCGGACCTCCGATCGATGGGTTCGGCTATTCCTGTGCGGGTCGTCCGAGCTGGCGTACGGTCCATCCGGCCATGCGCCAGGCATCGGCGTCGATGAGGTTGCGGAGGTCGACGAGGACCTGGTCCGCGACCAGTGGGGCGAGGGCCTTGGGATCGGCCTCGCGGAAGTGGGGCCATTCGGTGGCCAGGACGATCAACTCCGCTGCCGCGAGTGAGCCTTCGAGGTCTTCGCAGTAGTCGAGTTCGGGGTGGCGGCGCAGTGCTGTGGGCACGGCGTGCGGGTCGTGGACGGTGACGGTCGCGCCGCGCTGGTGCATGAGCGCGGCGATCGCCAGGGCCGGGGATTCGCGGACGTCGTCGGTACCGGCCTTGAAGGAGGCGCCCCAGACGGTGATGCGTACGCCGTCGACGGGTCGGCCGAGCGTCTGCTCGATGAGCTTCAGTGCGGCGGTGGGTCGGGACTCGTTGACC
Source organism: Streptomyces sp. NPDC058375 (assembly GCF_042723425.1). Taxonomy (NCBI): domain Bacteria; kingdom Bacillati; phylum Actinomycetota; class Actinomycetes; order Kitasatosporales; family Streptomycetaceae; genus Streptomyces; species Streptomyces sp. NPDC058375. The sequence continues at coordinate 10,308 of NZ_JBHXJG010000031.1, forward strand.
TCCTCCGCCGCGCGCAGCATGGTCGCTGCCTCGGCGGCGCCCAAGGTGCGGGCGGAGGCGGTGAAGGCGCGGACGTCCTTCGGGAGGCAGCCGCCGCCGTAGCCGGGGCCGGCGTTCAGGCCGCCGCGGCCGATGCGGGGGTCTAGGCCGATGGCCTCGGTGAGCTGCTGGACGTCGGCTCCGGCGGCGGTACACATGTCGGCGACGCCGTTGATGAACGAGATCTTCATGCCGAGGTAGGCGTTGGCGGCGCCCTTGATGAGTTCGGCGGTGGCGGGGTCGGTGACGAACAGCGGGATGCCGTTCGCCAGGAGGGGTGCGTAGACCTCGCGTACCGCGTCCTCGGCGCGGGCCGAGGGGACGCCGACAACGATCCGGTCGGGGCGCAGGGTGTCGTCGATGGCGTGGCCCTCGCGCAGGAACTCGGGGTTCCAGACCACCTCCACGTCCTCACCGGCCGGGGAGAGCCGGGCGAGAAGAGCACCGAGGTCGCGGGAGGTGCCGACGGTGACCGTGGACTTGCCGATGACGACCGTGGGGCGGGTCAGGTGGGGGGCGAGGGCGCGGGCGGCGCCGAAGACCTGTCCGGTGTCGTAGCTCCGTCCGTCCGCGTCGATCGGCGTGCCCACGGCCAGGAAGTGGATGTCGGCGAACTCGGCCGCCTCGGCGAGGCTGGTGGTGAACCGCAGGCGTCCGGTGGCGGTGTGGGTGCTGAGGAGTTCGGGAAGGCCGTCCTCGTAGATGGGGCACTCGCCGGCGTTGAGGCGGTCGATCTTCGCCTGGTCCAGGTCCACGCCGATGACCTCGTGGCCGATCTCGGCCATGGCAGCGGCGTGGGGGATGCCCAGGTGACCGCAGCCGATGACGGATACGCGCATGGGGTCGACGCTCCTTTCCTTGCCTCTCGCCCGCCCAGAGGAGTCCGGGCCGGCCGGGTGCGTCACGCTAGCGCCAACACCCGGCAGGGCCCTCTTCGTGCAGGCGAATCAACCAGCGTGCTGCATCAGCAGGTTGACGAGGGCGGGTAGCGCCTCGGCGGCGGTTGCCCGGCACACCAGGTCGCTGTCCTGGGGCCCTTCCAGGGGGTAGGGCAGGAACTGGCCGTCGCGCCAGAAGCCCTCCGGGTCCAGGTAGACGACCTGCATGCCGCGAGCGCGGGCGCGGGCCTGGACCTTGCGGCGGTCGGCGTGCAGGCCGACGACGAGGAGGGCCTTGGCGCCGTCCACCCACTCGACATCGGGTACGGCCTGGTCGTAGCGGCGCATGAAGCACTCGTCGAGCCCGGCGCGCGCCGCGAGCACGTCGAAGTTGTTGGTGATGACCGGGCCGACGAGGTGACCGGCGTCCTTCAGTTCCTTCAGCGCCCACATGGCCGGAGTCGGTTCGGCCAGAAAGCAGGCGCGGAACATCTCCACGAATTCCGCAGTCTTCTCCTCCGGCTCCGTCAGAACCTCGTGGAGGAGCGTGTCCGCTGTCGGGGAGAGGGTGAAGCGGTGTTCCCGAGGCTCGTGGCCCTGACGGTCGGTCACCCGGTAAATCTCGTGGAGCCGGTGCAGCGGCGGGATACCCGCCTCGACCGACGTACCGCAGCCGATCTCCACCTGGAACGGCAGCAGGTCCGCGAGGACGGACAGGTCCGGGACGCGGGTCGGCGTACCGGGGCGGTCCTTGCACCTAATTCCGGTGGAGAGGACGTTCCATGGCAGCTGTCGGACAGAGGGCGGCGGTGCGTAGGAGACCGAGGCGATCTGCACGTCCAGGCTCCGGTAGCCGACGGGGAGGGTGCGGCCCGCAGCGGCGTCCTGGGGGTGGACGTCGTGCTCGGTGATGCGGCACTTCAGATCCCGACGTGTCCATAAGAATCCACCGGGAGCCTCCTTCCAGGCGCCGGTGGCCAGCGAGTCCCACAGGGCGTCGTGGTGCGCGTCGATCTCGTCCCCGGGAGCGGTGGCGGAGTGGTAGAGGTACAGGTCGGTCAGGCCGATGGCCGGCGCGGCGGTGGTGGGGACCAGGCCGTACCGGTAGCGGTAGTGGATGATCCGCCGCCGGGCGTCGTCGGCGGCCGTCCAGCCGCTCTGTTCGGCCGTGGCCTTCTCCTGCGTACGACGCCAGATGCCTTCCTCGATGTAGCGGGGTCGGTCGGCGTCGCCGAAGTAGGTCTTCCAGACCTGCTGTTGGTCGGGGGTGAGCTGGTCGATGACGATGTAGGGGATGTCCACGATCTCTCCCTGGAGAATCACGCCTGGATGTTCCGGGTGCATGGCAGGCTCCGTTTGCTGGGAACGTGGGGTGAACGTCCCGGACAGTGGAGCGGAGTCAGTGGTCGGAGGGAGGGCTCGCGTCCGCTGAGACGGCGGCGACCTGGTGACCGAGGCCGTTGAGGAGCGGGGCGGCCTGCTCACGCAGTGCCCAGGCCGGTCCCACCAGGCCGGCGACGGCCAGAAGCGTGAGCGCGATGCCTCCGCCTTCGGGGCGTACGGAGCGCGGCGCGGCCTTTCGGGCGTGGCGTCGCCGAGGCTCGGTCACGGGGTGCCGCCGAGGGCGCGTTCATGTGCGTCGACGAGGCGGCTGGTCTGCTGGTGCAGCCACTCCACCTCGGCTGAGGTGAGGATGAGCGCGCCATCGAGGGTCGAGCCGTCATCCAAGTGGAACTCGATGGGAACCGATCCCTGTCGGGCCCTCGGGTCATAGACCGCGTCCCGTCCGGCCGAGAGCGTGGCGTGGGTTGCCCTCACTGGCACGGGACTGAGCGTCGTCCCGTCGGCGGGCGCGGACCACGGGGCCCCGCCCCCGGGCGGACGCAGGTGGTACGTCGTAGCAGAGCCCTCACCAGGGAGAGCGACCACGACGCCCACACGGCCATCGCGAGCGCTGTCCGTGGCGAGGTCGCCGAGCCGTGGAACGAACGGTGCTGCCGTACCTAACTCGGCTTCCTGCGAGGGAAGATGAGAAGAACGTCGTCGCGTCATGCTCCGAAGTTAGGGACAGGACGAGCCTCGAATATGAGCCGGAGGAATACGACCCCTATCCGTCCAGGTGAAAGCGGTCGGACATGTGCCGCAGCTTCTCCCTCGTGGCTGCTCGTTCCGCGTAGACGATGCTGCGAAGCGTTGAACGGGCGATGGGATGGTTCCGTACGAGCTGCGGCGCGATCCGCTCAGCCGTCTCCAGCTCGGTGAGGGCCTTTGCCCGGTTTCCGTCCCACAGCCAGGCCCGTGCGACGTCCATGTGGTGGTGACCCTGACGGGAGTTGGGCAGTGCCCCGACCAAGCCCGGGCTGGTGCGGCGGTTTATCTCCAGAGCTTTGCCCTGCTTGCCCATTTCCAGGGCGACGCTGATCGCGTGGATCTGCACGTTCCCGGCGGAGAACGTCAGCGAATGCCGGTCGTACACCGGTGCGCCGACGTAGGCGTCCATGCGTTCTGCCGCGTCCTTCGCGTGCCCGATCCGGTCCTCCGCTTCCGATGGACGGTTGGCCCGAGCGGCGGAGATGGCCGCCCGAAGCTGAAGCGTGCCCCAAGCCCGCACGGCCAGCGGATCACCGTGCTCGTACGGCTGTTGCACCGAGGCGATCGCCTTGTCCGAGAGGGTCAGAGCGTCGGCCCAGTCAGCCGTCGCCCACATGTCCCAGACGCGCATCCAGTCGGCGACGGCAGGCAGCACCGGATCTCCCGACAACCTGGCTGACCACGCGGCCCGTTCGCACGCCATGGCCACCAGCTCCGGGTGTCCGAGGGCGTGCGCGGCGGTGTGCGCGAACTTGCAGCACACGGCGTAGACGGCATACGCCTCTTCCCGCTCGTGCCCGTCCGATTCCTCCGCCAGGGCGCGCGCTTCCCGGAACAGGTCCGGGAGAACTCGCAGGATCGCGACGTTGGAGGCGGTGTCCCGCAGGCGGTGCAGCCGGGTCACCTCACGCCATAGCTGTGACGCCGGTCGCGGAACCCCGTCGAAGACGGGAACGAGGTCGTAGCGACGCAGCTCGCGCAGGATCGACGAGGCGGCGATCTGCCACTGGCTGTCGTCAGGGGAGCTGCTGTACGGGCGTCCGATCAGGTCGTTCGGATGGACGTGCAGCTCTGCGGCCACCTGGTTGAGCAGCCCGACCCGGTCCAGCTCGATCAGGCCACGCTCCATCTTCGACACCCAGCCCTGCGACTTCCCGAGGGCCGTCGCCAGGTCGGCCTGCGGCATGCCCAGCCGCAGCCTCGCCCTGCGAGCGCGCTTGCCGATCTCCTCGGCTTCCTCCAGCATCAGGACACCTCCCAGCCGCCGGACGATCCGGCGCGACCGCCGATCTGTCCGTACAGAGTTCGTCTCCTGCACGGTACCCATGACGCGGCTTCAGCGTGAGACGAGCTGCAAGGACCGTCGGGGCCGCGGCCCGTGTACCGCTGTCCCGTCCTGAACGGCGAGTCCGAGACCGGAGGCACTTCTGTCCGCCATCAGTGCCCGGACTGCCATCAGGCATTGATCCTGAAGCCGCCGGTGCCGAGAGACAGCGGATCATGGGGATGAGGAACACTCCACGTCGCGCACCGCCGGAGGCAGCCAGTGATCACCGTGACCGTCCTCCACCCTGGAACCATGGGCGCGGCGATCACCGCCGAGCTCGTCGCCGGCGGCCATGAGGCGCTCTCGGTGACCAAGGGCCGCAGTGACAACACTTGGCTCCGAGGGAGAGAGGCTGGTGCCACGGCGTACGACTCACTCGCGGAAGCGCTGTCGCGGAGCGCGGTCGTTCTCTCGGTCTGCCCACCACAGGCGGCGGAGGACGTCGCGGTGGCGGTGGCCGCACATGGCTTCGCGGGGGTGTACGCCGATCTCAACGCCATGAGCCCTCAACGCGTACGGCACATCGCTGACGAGATCCGCCCCGGCTCCGCAGTTGTCGACGGTGCCGTTTTCGGTCAGCCGCCAGGCGAGGGGCGTGCCACACGGCTCTATCTCGCAGGGGCCGACTCTGCCGTCGATCTGGTGGCGTCGCTGTTCACGGACTCTGCGCTGCATGTGTGCCGCGTCGGGGACACACTCGGTTCCGCTTCCGCGCTGAAGATGGCCTTCTCCAGCTACCAGAAGGTCGCCCGCACCCTCGCCGGAGTCGCTCACGCGCTCGCCGACGCCCACGGAGTCGGTGATCAGCTCACAGCCGAAGCCGAGGTCATGATCTCCGCGATCCTCTCCGATCCGGAGTATCTACCGAGCGTGGCAGCCCGAGCCTGGCGCTGGGCGCCCGAGATGGAAGAGGTCGCCGATACTCTCCGCGCGGCTGACCTGCCCACGGACATGGCCGAAGCCACGGCTCGGGTGCTCGCCTACTGGGAGCAGGACAAGGACCAGTTCGACCTGCCGGTCGTGCACACCCTCTCCCAGCTCCGGTCAGAGAAGAGCCGTTGATTCGTTCACGCTGAGGGCTAGCCGCTGGACGATCACCTCCGCCGAGGGCGAGACGCGGGAATGGTGGGTGGGGCCGTCGCCGCAGGTTCGGGCGAGGGCACGTGGCGTAGTCCGGTGCTGCGAGCTTGTGCCGCCAGAGCTCGTCGACTGGGAGCCGGCCTCTGCGAGAGCCGATGTACGCGCCAGGTGATGGTGCGTGCCGGGGAGCGTGCGTCGTCGAGGGCTCGTTCTTCTGCTGCCTGCTGCAACAGGCGTTTGGGGTCGTGGCCCGCTGCCTCTGCTTCGGCCAATGCGGTGGTGAGCGCCTGCGAGGCAGAGTCGGCGAGAATCTGGTCGGTGTGCGCCGGGGCGGCCTGGCGGATGAGCCGGACGTATTGGTCCGCAAGATTCTGGGACGGTCGGGGTTGGCCGAGGACCAGTAGGGGCGTGGCTGCGGTGTGGTCGTAGGCGGCCTGGAGGTGGAGCAGGCTCTTGCGTGCTGCGGCCACCTGTTGCTCGTGCTCTCGTCGGTTGTGCCAGCGTGCGGCGGCGATGACGGCGAGGAGCGCAGCGTCGAGGAACATCGCCAAGGCGGCTCCGTCCTTCGGTGCCGGCTCGCGAAGCATCGCCTTGACCGCGCCGCGTAGGGCACGAGCGTGGTGGTGCTCGGCGCGGACGCGCGAACGGGTCGCGCGCTCGAAAGCTGAGGCCGCTGAGCAGAGTTCGGTACGAATGTCCGGCGGTGCGGTGAGAGCTACGGCGTCGAGCGCTTCACCGAAGGCGGCCAGGTGGGCCTGGGCGGCCTCGGCGTCCGGCTGGTCGAGGTGGTGGGGGATGCGCTCGGTGGCTGTGGTGGCTTGATGCCATGGGTGCGGCCTGAGCCGCTTCTTGGCGGCGGACGCTGGAACCTCTGCTGCGGCGAGACAGCTCTGGATCTTCGGGAGGGAGAGATCCGGCGCCAGCGTGGAGCCGGAGAACCACACCGGTTCTGCTTTGGCGTTCCGGTCGTTCTCCAGAGCGACCTTGTAGCCGCGTGGTTCTCCCGAGGGGAAGTGCAGGACCTCGACGAGAACCCCCTTGGAGTGGGTGAGCAGACCGAGGAACTCCTCGGTATCTGTGGCGGCAGCCGCCGCTGTGCGGACCACGGTGCGCAGGCGTTCGCGGGCGGCCTTGGCCTGGCCGTTCCGCAGGGCTTTCTCCTGTTCGGCGCGATGGGGCCGTTTGGCGGCGGTGCGGTCACCGCGGATGACCCGTTGCAGCCCGTATTCCTTCTCGATGGCTGCGAGTTCGCGGTCAGCGGTGAGGTAGTCGTTCCAGTGACGCGCGGGACGCAGGTCGCCTCGGACCTTCGTGGCGGCGATGTGGATGTGATCGGGGGCGTGGCGTACGGCGATCCAGCGGCAGCCGTCCGGGTCGTCCGCCGGCGCGATGCCGGTGGCCGCGACGACGCGACGGGCGATATCCGCCCACTCGCCGTCTTCGAGGATGCGGTCACCGGGTGCCGCGCGGAGGGAGCAGTGCCACACGTGCTGCTTCGGGGCGCGGCCCAGTCGATCAGCTTGCTTGACGCGCAGGTCGAGGTCGTCGACGAGCTGCTTCCTGGCCGCCGTGCTGTCGTCGACGCGGCCTGGGTCGAGGGCGTAGCCGTCCCAGGAAGTGACAAGGTGGGGATCGGTGTGCTCGTTGGCACGGCCTGGTCCGTAGAGGTAGCGGATGAGGCCGGCTGTGCTCTTGCCACTGCTGATCTTGGCGATCATCGGTGGCCCTTTGTGGCGACGGCTTGGTTGGTGGCCTCCGCAATGTGGCGGACAGCGGTGCCGACCGCGGCGAGGGTGCGTTCGGCCTGGGCCAGGGTGGCGGTGTCGCCGGAGTGAGGGAGGTCGCCGGAGTTGAGCTTCCTGGCGATCTGGTTGATGTTGTGGCCGATCTTGGCGACCTCGCCACGGAGCGTGGTGAGTTCATCGACGTAGTCGTCGAGCGGGGTGCGCTGACCGGGCAAGGCGAGGTCCCCGTCGAGGTGCGCCATGACGACGGCACCGACGTAGTGGGCGGCGGCGATGTTCAGCGAGCGGGCCTTGGCGACGATGTCCGCCTTCTCTTCGGTGCTGTAGCGGACATCGACGCGCGCGGTGCGCTGGGTCTCGTTGCGGTCGCGGCGGCGGGCGACGCGGTGGAGCGCGGCGGCTTCGGAGGCACGCGGTTGCGGCACGGCAGCGCTGGAGGTGTCGATGGGCTGATCCTGCTCGGGCGCCCCCTGGGGCCCGAGACCCTCCGCCACCCCCGGGGCGGAGGAACCTGCGTTGGACCGGCCCTTGGACGGTCCAACGCCATACCTTGCTCCGCCTGGGGCTGGGGTGGAGGTCAGGTGACGAGAGGAGTGGGGGAGGGGGTGTGTGGACTGTTCGTGCATGAGGGGCTCTCTAACCGTACGAAGGGGAAGCCGTGCCCGCCCGGCGATTCCGAGGCGAGCAGTTGGCGGGAGGGCGCGGGCCTACGCCGTGGTGCGGGCTTGGTCGAGCTCGGCCTGGAGGAGGTTCTTGACCTCGTCGAGGCGGGACCGCCCGATGCCGAGTCCCTTGGCGTGGACGGCCGCCTCGATGTGGCGGCGAGAGATTTGGCCGCCACGTCCAGTGGGGGCCGCACGTTCGATCTCCACTGCCTGCTCGAAGGTGGCGCTCGGTCGGCCGCGACGTTTGCCACGTGGCTTGGTGTGCTGAGACACGGACACCGCAGGGGCCTTGGCCACATCGGCGTCGGGCACCGGGGCCGGTGTGGGGGTTACCCCGTCTTCGGGAGAGGTGGCTCCGTCGTTGTGTGGTTCGGGGCGGGGCTCCTTTCGCGTGGGTCGGCGTTGGACGAGGAGGTAGAGGTGGACGGCTCCGGCCAGGGCGAGCGGGGCGATGGCTGAGATGGCCCCGACGGTGAGGTCGTCGAGAGCGAGTGCGCTGCGCCGGTTCTGCTGGTTGAGGCGGATGGCGTGCAGGACGTTGGCCCAGATGCTTGTGGCGGTGGCGATGCCGACCAGTGCCGAGACGTAGAGGCGGGCGGACAAAGGCGCGGTCCGTAGGACGAGCAGGGAGCCGATCCCGATTGCGATAAACCCGTCGATGACGAGCGGGAAGGCGTAGGTGAGCGCGGGATGGATGTGGCTGGCGGCGGCCATCTGGCGCAAGGCGTCATAGGAAAGCGCGAACGCGGCCACAGCCAGCAGCGCGACACCGGTGCGGATGGCAGGTGCCAAGGGCGGCAGCGCGGTCGACGGTCCTGCGGCGAGGGTGAGCGAAGGCAAGGGGGGAGTGCTCCAGTAGGTGCGAGGTTCGGCCCGGGGGGCGCGGGGGACCCGTCACGACATGTCGCATGCCTGGTCAGGGCAGATGCGGGTGCGGCGGTGACATCGAGACGACTCGTCACCGGATCTCGACCTGTCACCGCTTTGACCTGCGCGGCGACGAGTCGTGACGGGTCGTACAGGGTCAGGCCCCGGTCGCGGCATCGGGTGCGGGCTCGGGGCAGTAGCGGGCCCAGGCGTCGGCGAAGTGCCGACGGGTGTAGCCCCGAGCCTGGACGTTGCCGTGGAAGCGCTTGGGGGCAGAGCTGATGCCGTACTCGTTGAGCAGGATCTGCAGGCCCCGTGGAGTGAGGCCGTTGGCGGTGTACTCCGGCCAGGGGGTCTCGGCGTCCTGGTTGAGGATGTCCAGGAGCCGACTGGTGCGCAGCGCTGGTGGGTTGCCCTCGGAGGCGAAGGCGCGGCGGACGTCGGCCAGGAGGCGGATGCCCAGGCTGCTCCGGTCCTGGTCCTGTTCGGCCTCGTGCTTTGCCATGACCCGGCAAGCATTGCGGGCGAGGGAAGGCCACGTCCCGCCGGCGAGGTCGGCGACTGCGACCAGTGGCTGCCAGGTGTCGGCTGCCCGGTCTTCGACCGGCATGGAGGGTGTCAGTTCCATTGCGCTGGCGTGGAGCGGGCCCAGCCATGTGGCGAGTCGCTCGCGCAGGGCGTGGAGGGGCGGGGTGTCGCGGAAGGTACGGAATTCGGCGACCTTCTCGCCCGGCATGCGGCGCCGCATGCGGATCACGACCGAGCGGTCCATGATCGTGTCAGGCAGGTCTCCGATTCCGGCGAGGGCTGCCATGGCGAAGGTGGGGAACTTCGACACCTCGTGGTTGGGTCCTGAGACCCGCAGGGTCGGGCGGTTGCGCTGGTGACCGGCGTTGAGCAGGCCGCGCATCTCCTCGTTCTTCTCCGCGACCTTTGCAGACCCGAAGAGGGTGTCGGCCTCGTCGACCAGCAGGGTGGGCGGGGTGTCGGTGATCGATCGGAACACTGCGGCGGCCGAGGCGTTGACCGTGATGAGCGGATCGTGGACGCTCTCGGTGATCACGTCCAGGAGCCGTGACTTACCGCACCGCTTCGCAGGCCCCACCACCGCCAAACGCGGCGCGTGCTGCCATGCGGTCTGCAGGTGCGTCGCCGCAACCCACAAAGTCACCGCCACTGATGCCTCCTCGCTCGGCATCACCACGTACCGCAGGATCTGCTCCCGCAGCGACGTGAGGACTTCTTCGCCTTCGGAGGCGGAGGCGAGGTGGTGCTGTTCGGAGGAGGGCCCGTCCTCGTCGGGACGGGGGCGGCCGGGTACGGCCACGGGCGGCCAAGCGGCTGCGCCGACGGGAAGAGATGGCGTGCTCGGGGCGGGATCGTCCATACTGGACATGTAGCTCCTCTACTTGCAGGCCAATGGGACGGCAATCCCGGCTTGCAGGTCAGTCGTTCAGGGATGGGCGGCATGAGGTTTGCGCGCTGAGCCCCTCGGTGTTGGGTCACCGGGGGGCTTTTTGTGCTTCTGGGCAGGTCAAGCGCGCGCCAGCGGTCCGATGCGGTCTGCTGGGGAGTTTCAACTGTACCACCACCTCTGCGAATCGCATAGCGTTTTGCGATCAGCAGAAGCGATGCTAGCGTTATGGCATGCGCCGAAGTGGCGGTGAACGCGGAGAGTGAGAGGAGGCGGCGATGTCGGATGACGAAGAGGGCTCCGAGGGGGTGCTCCTCAGTGGCGAAGAGAACGCCACCGTGCGGATCAAGCTGGAGCGGGAGAAGCGCGGCTGGAGCACCACGACGCTGTCCGACCACATGAACGAGGCCGGCTTCGACATGAACCCGTCCGCGGTGTGGCGTATCGAGAACCGCAAGCGCCGCATCAACCTCGACGAGGCCATCGGCTTCGCCGAGGTCTTCGGCGTCCCGCTCAGCAACTTCGTCGGGCCGCCCAGCCTGGCGACCATGGGCCGCGCCATGGAGCTGATCGACAACGTCGTCGCCACCTATCGGGCCTCCAACCGCGCCAACCACGAGGCACGGAGAGCCCGCGACCAGCTCGATGCCTACCTCGCCGACCACCCGGACATCCGTGAGGAAGCCGACGTGATGGTCTCCAACGCCATCGCGACCGAGCTGATCAAGGTCAACGAGGAGTACGGTCCCGCTTCCGACGCGTAGCGAACCAATCCAGCCGCCGCAGTGGGAACGCAAACCCCCGCTGCGGACGCATCACCCGTCCCATCCCTGAACGACACCAGGCCAGCCCAGGGTTGCCGCCCTGCCCGCCGGCCAGAACCGGAGCACCAACCTTGCGCCCTTCGGCGATACCGCACGTCCCTGCTCAGCGCACCCTCCAGTCAGAGGAGGTGACCACCACCGACCCTCTCCTCACCGTGGAGCAGGCTGCCCACCGCCTCGGCACCGGCGTGCGCTTCATCCGGCGACTCGTCCAGGAGCGCCGTATCCGCTACGTCAAGCTCGGTAAGCCCGTGCGGATACCCGAGAGCGCCATCGCCGCCTACATCGAGGAGCGCACCGTGCCGACTCTCCGCGATGAGCGTTCCCGCTACGGGAAGGCCGCCTGATGGCCGCTCGCAAGCCGCAGAGGCGGCGTGAATTCGGCACGGTCCGCCAACTGCCTTCGGGACGCTGGCAGACACGCTACTGGGCCCCGGACGGCAGCCGCCGTACCGCCCCGGAGACCTTCTCGACGCGCACCGACGCCCAGACCTGGCTCACGCTCACCCAGGCCGACATCGAGCGCAAGCACTGGGTCGACCCGGACGCCGGGGCGGTCAACTTCGCTGCCTACGCGGTTCAGTGGGTCGAGGAGCGCGGCCTCTCGGCCACCACGGAGGAGCTGTATCGCAGGCTCCTGCGGTTGCACCTGCTGCCCACGTTCGCCTCGGTGAACCTGGACGACATCACACCGCCCGGTGTGCGTACCTGGCGGGCCGAGCGGCTGGAGGCAACCGGTGCGACGACCGTCGCCAAGTCGTACCGCCTCCTCAAGGCCATCATGGAGACGGCCACCGATGACGAGCTGATCCGCCGCAACCCCTGCCGGATCAGGGGCGCCGGCAGCGAGAGGGCCAAGGAACGCCCTACCGCCACCGTCGAACAGGTCGACGCGCTCGCGGATGCCATGGGCCCCAGGTGGCGGCTGATGGTCTACTTCGGAGCCTACGGGCCGATGCGGCCGGAGGAGCAGGCGGCACTGCGGCGGCCCGACGTCACGCTCGAACCGCTCGCGGCCAGGATCAGCGACGCCGCGCCGGAGCTGACCACAGGCCGCCGGGTCGAGGGCGACACGAAGTCGACCGCCGGACGCCGAACCGTCTTCCTCCCGGCCTTCTTGCACATCGAGGTGAAACGCCACCTGGACTGGTATGCGGAGAAGGAGCCCAACGGCCTCCTGTTCGTCGGCGAGCGGGGCGCGCCATTCCGGCGGTCCACCTTCGGCCGCAAGTGGCGCAGGGCCCGCGCCAAGGTGGGCCTGCCGGAGGACTTCCGCTTCTACGACCTCCGCCACACCGGCCACACCTTGTCCACCCAGTCGGGGGCCACGCTCAAGGACACGATGGTCCGCGCCGGCCAGTCCTCGGAGAAGGCGGCGCTGATCTACCAGCACTCCGACGGGGAGCGGCAGCGGGAGGTGGCGGAGGGCATCAATGACCTGGTCCGTGCCCAACGGGTCAAGGCAGCGAAGGTCGTTGAGTCGCAGAGCGCTCGCGAAGCGTAACGAGCAGACCGGCTCGGGGCTGTCCGAACACAGCCCCGGGCTCGATACGTGGCGGAGTCCGGCCGACGTGCCGCGTGCTTCGGCAGTGGCGCGCGGATACGACTCCGGGATGGCCATCTTCGCTCTTGCTGTCAGACGTTGCATCTACGCTGCCTCTCACCGAGGACACAGGGGGAACGGTGAGTGGTGCAGGATCGCCGCAGCGACGGCATCCAATACAGGGACTGCACAATCGGCAGGTTGAGAAACATGTGGGGCGGGCGGAAAAGGCTGCTGCTGATCTGGGTGTCGCCTTCGATACGCACAGCGTCCGTAAGGCACTCGCATTTCGATGGGCCCCCTATCTGCTGAGACTGCGGCGAGTGCTGATCTTCTTCGTGGTTCTGGGCGTTACGGCCGTTGTTACCTACCGCCCGGCTTGTCGACCTGGCGGGATCCTCGATGTTGGTCCCGCGTCTTGCGGGTCCTACTCTGCTTACGTTCTCGGACCTGGGGGCGACCCGCGGGCGACTGCGGTCTTCGTCTGCGTCTCGATGGTCCTCGTTTTTGTGTGGTCGATATGGCGCGCGGAGCACATCGCGCGCTGCTACGAGCCGCTCTACCCACTCCTCAGCTTGCTCTCGGCCAGTGGGGATCTGGTCGGTATGGCGGAAAGCCATTACACAGATGCAGGGCGACTCCGTAAGAAGGTCTGGAGAGTCGGTCTCCCTCTGCGGGAGGTCGCTGGAGATGCTGCATCTGCGTTCGGGGTTAGCCGGGCAATCCGAAAGGAACTCGTGAGCCACGTAAGGCTGGTGGAGACGACGTTTACGCAGGCGGCGGACGAACTTCTGCGAGATCGCGAGGGCGCGGCGCGGAAGCTTGGTCTGCTTGCCGCGACTGCCGCGAGCAGCATCGCCGTCGATCGCTTTCAGGAAATCCTCCCGGAGGCATTGCTCCCGAGCGAGGAATCTGGAGAGGGCTCTTTGGCACCTGACCGGGTGGACGGCCTCCGCTTGGCGAAGGCGTGCACGTGGTCGATACTCTGCGTAACGCTCTTCTCGCTGCTCCTCGCGGGGCTAGGTGTGCCGGCGGAGCTGATGGTGCCATTGGCGATACTGGCCTTCCCTGTGGCCGTATACGTGCTCTTGGCGGCGCGGCATGGGCTCAACGAGGCGTCACGTCTGACGCGAAGCATCAGCACGTTCTTCTCCTCTGGACCTCCGGTCTGACGCTGGATGCTCATACACGGCTGTGCGAACTGCTGACCATGTCGAGTGGAGAGTTCCTACTTGACCGCCCGAGCGGTGACCCAGGTCACAAGGGGTGCGTCTCGTTATTCGAGATGCCCGGACCGGTGTTCCCTTGAGTGGGTCGCGAACGGATCGCGAAACAGCGACCCATGGCGACTTAGGGCACGTGGAGGGCACGGAGCCCTCTGGGCGGTCTAGACAACAAACAAGGCCCCGGTCGCTGACCAGGGCCTTCATCATGGAGCGGGTGACGAGAATCGAACTCGCGCTCTGAGCTTGGGAAGCTCATGTTCTACCATTAAACTACACCCGCGAAGCATGCCGATCACCGGCGCTGCATCGTTCCACACTGTACCCCATGTCAGGCCCCCGGCGGATGCGCCGTGGGGCCTTCGTGTCGTGTGGCCCCGGGGGGAGGGGAGGGTGGACGGGGGTGTGATGCGCGGGAGTTGGGGGCGTAGCGTGGGTGGTCGGAGTGCCGCGTGGAGTGGCGTCCTGTTCATCCCCTAATGTGGCTTTCTCGTCCATATGTGGTTGGGGAAGGGACTTGATGGAGTCGATGGAGCGCACCGTCGTCCGCTGTGCCGAAGGGCATGTTTTCGCTACCTCGTCGTTCCCGATGCAGCAGCTCGGGGCCGACCGGATCGGGCCCGGGCGGTTGATCCGGTGTCCGCGGTGTGCCCGGTTGCGGCAGGCCGTGCCGGTGGCGTTCGAGAAGCGGTAGAGCAGGGTCTGGCAGAGCGGTAGGCAGTCGGGGCGGAAGGTGTCCGGCAGGCGCGCGGGTGGTCCGGTTGGGGCGGGCTCGCGCGTTCTGCGTATCCTCGGGACGTGCTTCTCTCAGACAAGGACATCCGGGCCGAGATCGACGCCGGCCGAGTCCGTATTGACCCGTACGACCCTTCGATGGTGCAGCCGTCGAGCATCGACGTGCGGCTGGACCGCTACTTCCGGGTGTTCGAGAACCACCGGTACCCGCACATCGATCCTGCGGTGGAACAGCCCGATCTGACGCGGACCGTGGAGCCCGAGGGCGATGAGGCCTTCATCCTCCACCCGGGGGAGTTCGTGCTGGCGTCCACGTACGAGGTGATCTCGCTCCCCGACGACCTGGCCTCGCGGCTGGAGGGCAAGAGTTCGCTCGGGCGGCTCGGTCTGGTGACGCACTCGACGGCCGGGTTCATCGACCCCGGGTTCTCCGGGCACGTGACCCTGGAGCTCTCGAACCTCGCCACGCTGCCGATAAAGCTGTGGCCGGGCATGAAGATCGGGCAGCTGTGCCTGTTCAAGCTGACCTCGTCCTCCGAGTTCCCGTACGGCTCCGAGCGGTACGAGTCGCGGTACCAGGGGCAGCGGGGGCCGACGGCCTCGCGGTCGTTCCAGAACTTCCATCGGACCCAGGTGTGATTGATCATGGCTAGTGACGTGCGGGAAAACCTGACCTACGAGGGCTTCGGACGGGCCGTGCGCGAGCTGGCGCAGGCCGTCGCCGACGACGGGTACGAGCCCGATGTGGTGCTGAGCATCGCCCGGGGCGGGGTGTTCGTCGCCGGCGGGCTCGCCTACGCCCTCGACTGCAAGAACATCCACCTGGTCAATGTGGAGTTCTATACCGGGGTCGGGACCACCCTGGAGATGCCCGTCATGCTGGCGCCCGTCCCCAACGCGATCGACTTCTCCGACAAGAAGGTTCTGATCGCTGATGATGTCGCTGATACCGGTAAGACGCTCAAGCTCGTCCACGACTTCTGCGTCGACCATGTCGCCGAAGTGCGCAGCGCCGTCATCTACGAGAAGTCCCACTCCCTCGTGAAGTGCGAGTACGTGTGGAAGAAGACCGATCAGTGGATCAACTTCCCGTGGAGTGTGGAGAAGCCCGTCGTGCGGCGGGACGGGCAGGTTCTCGACGCGTAGGCCCTCGTAGCCGCACGTGCCCCCTGTACGTGAGAAGGTCCCCGGAGCGTGGTGCCTGCTCCGGGGACCTTCTTCGTACGTTCCTCAGATCGTGCCCAGCTTGATGATCGACAGCAGCGCGATCAGCTGGATCGCCGACGCTCCCAGCGCCTTCGGCCACGGCAGGTCGTGCGACTTGCTGACCATCGACGTGAACAGCGCACCGGCCGCCAGCCAGGTCAGCCAGCCCACGATCTGGACCAGGGAGTTCTCGCCGCCCAGGAAGAGCGCGAAGAGCAGGCGCGGGGCGTCCGTCATCGACATGATCAGCATCGACAGGCCCACCGTCGGCTGCCACGAGCCCGTGCCGCCGAGCTGGCGGGCCAGGGTGTGGGTCACCGCGCCGAGGACCAGGCCGCCGATGACGAAGCCGACGCCGGTGAACAGGACGTACGGGATGGCCGTCGAGATCGTCGCGTTGATCGCTTCTTCGCGCGCCTGGTCGAAGCCGAACAGCGCGAGCAGGCCGTAGAGGAACGTGACGACCAGCGCCGGGCCCCAGACCGGGTAGTCCCGCATCTGCCAGAACGTCGGCCCCGGGCGCATCACGATGCCGCTCAGCAGCTCCTTCCAGCGCAGGCGTGGGCCCGCGGGCTGGGCGGGGGCGGAACCGGCGCGGTAGGTGTTGCCGTCGCCGTACGGGTCCTCGTCGACGCGGAAGGCCTGCGTGTGGCCCGGGTTGTTGGCGTACGGGTCGTGCGGCGCGGGGTCCGCGTACGGGTCGCCGAAATACTCCGGCTCGCCGTGGCCGCCGCCTCCGTGGCCGTGGTGGCCGCCCTGTCCGTGTCCGCCGTGCCCGCCGTGTCCGTGTCCGCCGTGCCCGCCGTGTCCGTGTCCGCCCTGGCCCTGGTAGCCGCCGTTGTTGTACGGGGTTCCCTGCGGGGGTCCGTACGGCGGTGGGGCCGCGCCGTTGCCGGGGCCTCCTGCCGTCGGCCACGGCTGAGCACCGTACGGCGGCTGTGGTGCCTGCCCTCCGTACGGCTGCTGCCGCTGCTGCTGCGGTTGTTGCGGGGTGCGGTTGTCCCGGCCGCGTCCGATCCTGAATCCAGCCACCCGTCGAACGTACCTGGTCCTCGGGGGCGGGGAGCGGGGGCCGGGGGAACCCGGGCGCCATTGCGGCCGAGCTGTGACATCCCCTAGGGGCCGCACCCCGGGCCCCCGGAGGGGGAGTTCAGGGGAGGAACAGCGCCGTGGAGAAGGTGACGAGGGGCTCCTTCGTGTTACCCGCCGGGTAGAGCGCGATCAGGTCCTGCCGCTCGCCCCGGTACGTCCGCACCACCGTGTCCGGCTTCTTGTCGCCGTCGTAGTCGCCGTGGTTCAGGAGAGCGGTACGGGTGGCGCCCGTCGCGTTCAGCGGGGCGGTGGGGAGCTCCTCCGCCGCGAACGCGTACGCGCTGCCCGGACCCGCCGGGCCCTTCGCGGAGCCGAGGAGGAGGGTGCCCTTGCCCGCCTGGCCGGGGGCGTGCGGGCGGGCGGCGGCGACGAGGTCGTCGTAACCGTCGCCGTCGGTGTCGGAGCGGGGTTCGGGGGCGTAGAGGTACGGGCCGCCGTCGGGCAGCAGTTCCGCGCTGCGCGGGGCCCCGGTGCGGGTGAAGGGGCCGTGCAGGAAGGTGACCTGGCCGGCGCTGGCGGTGACCGCGAGGTCGGCCTTCTTGTCGCCGTCGAAGTCGCCGCAGACCGGCTGCTCGGGCCATTCGTTGCCGAACCGGGCCTGCTGCGGGATGCGTACGGTGACCGCCTTGCCCGTCAGGCCCTGCGGGGAACCGTAGAGGATCTGGAGGGGGACGGGCGGGGCGCCGATGCCGTTGTACGGGGGGTCGGTGGAGACGATCAGGTCGGTGAAGCCGTCCCGGTCCAGGTCGCAGGCGGCCTCGGCGTCGAACGCGGCCGGCAGGGTGTCGCCGGACTTCGCCGCGTTCGCGCGGGCGCTCAGCAGTTGCCGGGTGGCCGGGTCCAGGGGGCGGCCGCGGTCCTCGGAGCCGTACACGATGCCGATGCCCGCGTCGTCGCCGTGGCTGTCCTCGGGGGCCTTCACCAGGTCGTCGATGACCAGGTCGCGGTGGCCGTCGCCGTTGAAGTCGTACGGGACGCGGCTGCCGGTGCCGCGGGGGACGGGGGCGCTCGCCGTCTCCGCCTGGGCCCGTGCCCGCGCCGGGGGCGGGGTGTCGCCGTTCTTGCCGTCGGACGCGGAGGACGGGCCCGTGCAGGCCGTGAGCGCCAGCAGCAGGGCCGTACAGCCCACGGCGAGGGCGGCCGTCACCCTGCTGGTGACCGCTGCCTGCGGGTGCTCGGTGCGGGTGCGTGGGCGCACGGGGGCCTCGTTCGGTGTTCGGTGACCTCTACCTCCCCCGTCGATGCCGGGGAGGTGTTCCGGGAGCCCGGGTGGGCTTCTCCGGGGCACATGATGCTCCAGTTACGTCGTCGCGTACATGTCCGAGTTCACAGTTCCTCTGCGGCGGTCGTCACGTCGGCCTCCGGCCACCGCGAGGTTCCGGGCACGAAAAAGCGGCCGGTCCTGCCCCCGAGGCAGGTCCGGCCGCTCATCGCGCTGATGCGTTACGTCACTTTGCCGGTTCCGGCTCCGGTGCGTCCACCTGCTCCGGCTCACCGGTCGGGTCGACGGGCGCCTTCACGGACTCCAGGAGGAGCTGCGAGACGTCCACGACCTGGATGGACTCCTTGGCCTGGCCGTCGTTCTTCTTGCCGTTGACCGAGTCGGTCAGCATGACGAGGCAGAACGGGCAGGCGGTGGAGACGATGTCCGGGTTGAGGGCGAGGGCCTCGTCGACGCGCTCGTTGTTGACGCGCTTGCCGATCCGCTCCTCCATCCACATCCGGGCACCACCGGCGCCGCAGCAGAAGCCGCGCTCCTTGTGGCGGTGCATCTCCTCGTTCCGCAGACCCGGGACCTTCGCGATGATCTCGCGCGGCGGGGTGTAGATCTTGTTGTGACGGCCCAGGTAGCACGGGTCGTGGTACGTGATCAGGCCCTCGACCGGGGTCACCGGGATCAGCTTGCCCTCGTCGATGAGGTGCTGGAGCAGCTGGGTGTGGTGGATGACCTCGTACTCGCCGCCGAGCTGCGGGTACTCGTTCGCGATCGTGTTGAAGCAGTGCGGACAGGTCGCGACGATCTTCTTCGACGACTTGGGCTTCTTCGTCGTCGTGTCTTCATCGTCCTCGCCGTACGCCATGTTCAGCATGGCCACGTTCTCCTGGCCGAGCTGCTGGAACAGCGGCTCGTTGCCCAGGCGGCGGGCGGAGTCACCCGTGCACTTCTCGTCGCCGCCCATGATCGCGAACTTGACGCCCGCGATGTGCAGCAGCTCCGCGAAGGCCTTGGTGGTCTTCTTGGCCCGGTCCTCCAGGGCGCCGGCGCAGCCGACCCAGTAGAGGTAGTCGACCTCGGTGAGGTCCTCGACGTCCTTCCCGACGATCGGGACCTCGAAGTCGACCTCCTTGGTCCACTCGACGCGCGCCTTCTTGGCCAGCCCCCAGGGGTTGCCCTTCTTCTCCAGGTTCTTGAGCATCGTGCCCGCCTCGGACGGGAATGCGGACTCGATCATCACCTGGTAGCGGCGCATGTCGACGATGTGGTCGATGTGCTCGATGTCGACCGGGCACTGCTCCACGCACGCACCGCAGGTGGTGCAGGACCAGAGCACGTCCGGGTCGATGACGCCGTTCTCCTCGGCGGTGCCGATCAGCGGGCGCTCGGCCTCGGCGAGGGCGGCCGCGGGAACGTCCTTGAGCTGCTCCTCGGTGGCCTTCTCGTTGCCCTCCATGTCCTTGCCGCCGCCGGCCAGGAGGTACGGCGCCTTGGCGTGCGCGTGGTCGCGCAGCGACATGATCAGGAGCTTCGGCGAGAGCGGCTTGCCGGTGTTCCACGCGGGGCACTGCGACTGGCAGCGGCCGCATTCGGTGCAGGTGGAGAAGTCGAGGATGCCCTTCCAGGAGAACTGCTCGACCTGGGAGACGCCGAAGGTGTCGTCCTCGCCCGGGTCCTCGAAGTCGATCTCCTTGCCGCCCGACGTCATCGGCTGGAGCGCGCCGAGCGCGACCTCGCCGTCGGCGTTCCGCTTGAACCAGATGTTCGGGAAGCCGAGGAAACGGTGCCAGGCGACGCCCATGTTGGTGTTCAGCCCGACCGTGATCGCCCAGATCATCGTCGTACCGAGCTTGATCATGGCGAACAGGTAGACCAGGTTCTGCAGCGTCTCGACGCTCAGCCCCTCGAAGGCCATGACCAGGGGGTACGAGGCGAAGTACGCGGGGCCGTAGCCGTCCACGTGGTGGAGCGCGCCCTCCAGGCCGCGGAGCACCATGATCGCGGCGCCGATGATCAGGATGATCGCCTCGACGAAGTACGCCTGGCCCATCTTGGAGCCGGTGAACCGCGACTTGCGGCCCGCCCGCGAGGGCAGGTTCAGCTGGCGGATCGCGATCAGGACGAGGATGCCGAGGGTCGTGCCGAGCGCGATGAACTCGATGTAGACCTCGTACGGCAGGAAGGTGCCGATGTACGGGAGCACCCAGTCGGCCTTGAACAACTGGCCGTACGCCGTGACGATCGTCAGGCCCAGGGTCAGGAAGCCGACCGCGACGAACCAGTGGGCGACGCCCACGATTCCCCAGCGGTTCATGCGGGTGTGGCCGACGAACTCCTTGATCAAGGTGATCGTCCGCTGCTTGGGGTCGTCGGTGCGGCTGCCTGCCGGTACCGCCTGTCCGAGGCGGACGAAGCGGTAGATCTGCGCGACGGCTCGGGCGACGAGCGCAACGCCGACAACCGTCAGCACCAGCGACACGATGATCGCGGCGAGTTGCATGAGTAGGGCTCCTCGGGCCTGCGAGAGCGGGATCCAGTTGAGTACGTGATACTGCCCGCTACTACTAAGCAGTAACTTAATTAGTCTGTGCTGACACTATCCACTTAGTCCACCCTGCTGCAGTCGGGCGGGCGGTGATCTGCGTCGCTCAGGTGTGCCTTGGTCGTGCCTCGACGAGGCGGGCCTTCCGGAGCGCCGTCCGCAAGCAGTCGCGTACGGCTTCCGTCAGAATCGCCAGGTCGAGCACCACTCCATGGTGCTCTGCGTAGTGCTGGTCCAGCAGGGCGGGGTCGTCCCACGGCATGCCGGAGCGGGCGCGTACCTGGGCCAGTCCGGTCAGTCCCGGCCGCAGTTCCTGCCGCCACTGCCGGGCGCCGGGCCCGGTGGCCCGCGGGTCGCCCGGGGCCAGAGGGGCGGGTCCGACCAGGGACAGGTCGCCCCGGACGACGTGGGGGAGCCGGGAGAGTACGTCCAGGCGGAAGCGTCGCGTGCGCAGGGTGCGCAGCTCGAAGACCCGGCCGCCCAGGCCGGTCCGGGGCCGGCGGTCCCAGGCGCCGCCCGGGGTGCGCCTCGCGGTCAGGGTGAGGGCGGCCGCGGCTACGGCGGGGGCGGTCAGGAGCAGCAGGGCGGTGCCGAGGGTCAGGTCGAGGACCCGTTCGGCCGGTGTGCGCGGGGCGAAGCGGTCCGCGAGCCGCCCGGCCCGGTCGGTGAGGTCGGCCAGGCGTGCGGCGGGGCGCGAGGGGAAGTGGCCCCTGGCTGTGCCGGTGGGTGTTCTGTACGGGTGTGTTCTGTACGGGTGCGGGTGCGGGTGCGGGTGCGGGTACGGGTGCGCGGGCGGGGCCGATGCGTGCGCGGGTGGCGGGTACGGCTCCGGGCTGCGCGATTCCGTCGCGTACCGCTCCGGGCTGCGCGATTCCGTCGCGTACCGCTCCGGGCTGCGCGATTGCGTCGCGTACCGCTCCGGGCTCCTGTCCGGCTCCGAGCGGGGCTGTGGGGGCTGTGGGGGCTGGGGCTGCTGGGGCGGCCGGGTTTGTTGTGGCTGCCGGTTCCTCTGGCTCTTCCGGTTCTTCTTGTTCTTCTGCCGTACGCGCGGCTTCCTCGCGTTCTGCATCGCGCCCGCCCGGGGTTCGAGGTTCGATGGTGTGACGATCCACGGTGAAACCTGCCGGTCGGTGACGGTTGTGGCCGTCTCACGGCATTTCGTGACAGAACGATCCCACGGTGAGACGGTGGGCCGGGTGGTGCGCGCGGGGTGTGGCGTGCGCGGGTGGGGGCGTGTGGTGGTGGAGGCGGCCGGGCGGGGCCGAGTGTGCCCCGTGTGAGCACATAAGTTGAGCGTAAGAGACTCAGGTCTGTTGACGCGGGGACCGGCGTCATGCATTCTTGAGTCAGATCCACTCAAGTAGTCAGTTGTTGGAGGAATTGAAATGGCACGTGCGGTCGGCATCGACCTGGGCACGACTAACTCCGTCGTCAGCGTTCTCGAAGGCGGCGAGCCCACCGTCATCACCAACGCCGAAGGCGCCAGGACCACGCCGTCCGTCGTCGCCTTCGCCAAGAACGGCGAGGTGCTCGTCGGCGAGGTCGCGAAGCGCCAGGCGGTCACCAACGTCGACAGGACCATCCGCTCCGTCAAGCGCCACATGGGCACTGACTGGAAGATCGACCTGGACGGCAAGAGCTTCAACCCGCAGCAGATGAGCGCCTTCATCCTGCAGAAGCTGAAGCGCGACGCCGAGTCGTACCTGGGCGAGAAGGTGACCGACGCGGTCATCACCGTCCCGGCGTACTTCAACGACTCCGAGCGTCAGGCGACCAAGGAGGCCGGTGAGATCGCGGGCCTCAACGTCCTGCGCATCGTCAACGAGCCGACCGCCGCCGCCCTGGCGTACGGCCTCGACAAGGACGACCAGACGATCCTCGTCTTCGACCTCGGTGGCGGCACCTTCGACGTGTCCCTCCTGGAGATCGGCGACGGCGTCGTCGAGGTGAAGGCCACCAACGGTGACAACCACCTCGGTGGTGACGACTGGGACCAGCGCGTCGTCGACTACCTGGTGAAGCAGTTCGCCAACGGGCACGGCGTGGACCTGTCCAAGGACAAGATGGCTCTCCAGCGTCTCCGCGAGGCCGCGGAGAAGGCGAAGATCGAGCTCTCGTCCTCGACCGAGACCACGATCAACCTGCCCTACATCACGGCGTCCGCCGAGGGCCCGCTGCACCTGGACGAGAAGCTCACGCGCTCGCAGTTCCAGCAGCTGACCTCGGACCTCCTGGACCGCTGCAAGACCCCGTTCCACAACGTCATCAAGGACGCGGGCATCCAGCTCTCCGAGATCGACCACGTCGTTCTCGTCGGTGGCTCCACCCGTATGCCCGCCGTCGCCGAGCTCGTCAAGGAGCTGACCGGCGGCCAGGAGGCCAACAAGGGTGTGAACCCGGACGAGGTCGTCGCCATCGGCGCCTCGCTCCAGGCCGGTGTCCTCAAGGGCGAGGTCAAGGACGTCCTGCTCCTCGACGTCACCCCGCTGTCCCTCGGCATCGAGACCAAGGGAGGGATCATGACCAAGCTCATCGAGCGCAACACCACGATCCCGACCAAGCGCTCCGAGATCTTCACGACGGCCGAGGACAACCAGCCGTCCGTCCAGATCCAGGTCTACCAGGGCGAGCGCGAGATCGCGGCGTACAACAAGAAGCTCGGGATGTTCGAGCTGACCGGTCTGCCGCCGGCCCCGCGCGGTGTGCCGCAGATCGAGGTCGCCTTCGACATCGACGCCAACGGCATCATGCACGTCGCCGCCAAGGACCTCGGCACCGGCAAGGAGCAGAAGATGACCGTCACCGGCGGCTCCTCGCTGCCGAAGGACGAGGTCAACCGGATGCGCGAAGAGGCCGAGAAGTACGCGGAGGAGGACCACGCCCGCCGCGAGGCCGCCGAGTCGCGCAACCAGGGCGAGCAGCTCGTCTACCAGACGGAGAAGTTCCTCAAGGACAACGAGGACAAGGTTCCCGCCGACGTCAAGACGGAGGTGGAGACCGCGGTCGAGGAGCTGAAGGAGAAGCTCAAGGGCGAGGACTCCGCCGAGATCCGTACGGCCACCGAGAAGGTCGCCGCCGTCTCCCAGAAGCTGGGCCAGGCGATGTACGCCAACGCCCAGGCCGAGGGTGCGACCCCGGGCGCCGAGGCCCCGGGCGACGGGCAGGCCAAGGCCGATGACGATGTCGTCGACGCCGAGATCGTGGACGACGAGAAGGACGCCAAGGGCGGTGCGGCGTGACCGAGGAGACTCCGGGCTTCGAGGAGAAGCCCGACGTCCCCTCCGGCGCCACCCCTGATGACGCCGAGCCGAAGGCTGCCGACTCCTCCGAGGAGGAGGAGGCGGCCCCGGCCGGGGACCTCGACCCGACCGTCGGTCTGACCGCACAGCTGGACCAGGTACGCACCGCGCTCGGCGAGCGCACCGCGGACCTCCAGCGGCTCCAGGCCGAGTACCAGAACTACCGTCGCCGCGTCGAGCGGGACCGGGTCACGGTCAAGGAGATCGCCGTCGCGAACCTCCTGTCCGAGCTCCTGCCCGTGCTCGACGACGTCGGCCGCGCCCGGGAACACGGCGAGCTGGTCGGCGGCTTCAAGTCGGTGGCCGAATCGCTGGAGACCACCGTCGCGAAGCTGGGCCTCCAGCAGTTCGGCAAGGAGGGCGAGCCCTTCGACCCGACGATCCACGAGGCCCTGATGCACAGCTACGCGCCGGACGTCACCGAGACGACCTGCGTGGCGATCCTTCAGCCGGGGTATCGCATCGGCGAGCGCACCATCCGCCCCGCGCGGGTGGCCGTCGCCGAGCCGCAGCCGGGCGCCACGCCCGCCGCGGCGAAGGAAGAGAAGAAGGCAGACGACGAGGAGAGCGGTGGCACCGAGGAGGTCTGACGTCGACCCGTCTGATCACCGCGGTGCACACCGACCGGCCCGGCGGCCGGCCCACGGGCCGGCCGCTCGGCCGATCGTCCGGAAGGAGGGACGTCGATGAGCACGAAGGACTTCGTCGAGAAGGACTACTACAAGGTCCTCGGCGTCCCCAAGGACGCCACCGACGCCGAGGTCAAGAAGGCGTACCGGAAGCTCGCCCGCGAGTTCCACCCGGACGCCAACAAGAACGACGCCAAGGCGGAGGAGCGCTTCAAGGAGATCTCCGAGGCGAACGACGTCCTCGGTGACCCCAAGAAGCGCAAGGAGTACGACGAGGCACGCGCCCTCTTCGGCAACGGCGGCTTCCGGGCCGGTCCCGGTGGTGCGGGCGGCAACTTCAACTTCGACCTGGGCGACCTCTTCGGCGGGGGAGCCCCGGGCGGCGGACAGGGCGGTGCGGGCGGCGGCTTCGGCGGCGGGGGCGGTCTCGGCGACGTCTTCGGCGGGCTGTTCAACCGCGGCGGCACGGGCACCCGGGTCCAGCCGCGGCGCGGCCAGGACATCGAGTCCGAGGTGACGCTCAGCTTCACCGAGGCGGTCGACGGGGCCACGGTCCCGCTGCGGATGTCCAGCCAGGCGCCCTGCAAGGCGTGTTCCGGCACCGGCGACAAGAACGGCACCCCCCGGGTCTGCCCGACCTGTGTCGGCACCGGCCAGGTCTCGCGCGGCAGCGGCGGCGGCTTCTCGCTCACCGACCCCTGCGTCGACTGCAAGGGCCGGGGCCTCATCGCCCAGGACCCCTGCGACGTCTGCAAGGGCAGCGGCCGGGCGAAGTCGGCGCGCACCATGCAGGTGCGGATCCCGGCGGGCGTCTCCGACGGCCAGCGGATCCGGCTGCGCGGCAAGGGAGGTGCGGGGGAGCGCGGCGGTCCGGCCGGCGATCTGTACGTCGTCGTCCACGTCGACGCTCACCCGGTCTTCGGCCGCAAGGGCGACAACCTCACGGTCACCGTGCCCGTCACGTATCCCGAGGCGACGCTCGGCGGCGACATCAAGGTCCCGACCCTCGGCGGCCCCCCGGTCACCCTGAAGCTTCCCGCCGGCACCCCCAACGGGCGTACGATGCGCGCCCGGGGCAAGGGCGCGGTGCGCAAGGACGGCACCCGCGGCGACCTGCTGGTCACCGTGGAGGTCGCGGTCCCCAGGGACCTGGGCCAGGAGGCCAGGGACGCCCTGGAGGCCTACCGGAAGGCGACCGCGGACGAGGACCCGCGGGCGGAACTGTTCCAGGCGGCGAAGGGAGCTTGAGATGGACGGCCGTCGACGCAATCCGTACCAGCTGACCGACGAGACCCCGGTGTACGTGATCTCGATCGCGGCCCAGCTCTCGGGCCTGCACCCGCAGACGCTGCGCCAGTACGACCGTCTCGGCCTGGTCTCCCCGGACCGTACGGCCGGGCGCGGCCGGCGCTACTCGGCCCGCGACATCGAGCTGCTGCGCACCGTGCAGCAGCTGTCGCAGGACGAGGGCATCAACCTCGCGGGCATCAAGCGGATCATCGAGCTGGAGAACCAGGTGACCGCGCTCCAGCAGCGCGTCGCCGAGCTCTCGGCGGCGGTGGACGGCGCGGCGGTCGCCATGCAGCAGCGCGAGGCCCAGGTGCACGCCTCGTACCGGCGGGACCTGGTGCCGTATCAGGACGTGCAGCAGACCAGCGCGCTGGTGGTCTGGCGGCCGAAGCCGAAGCGGCCGACGGAGTAGGGCCTGTCCGTCCGGTGCGCCTGTGCGTGCGCCCGTGCGAAGGGGCCGGGAGAGCGGCGGTTGAACGCCCTCCCGGCCCCTTTCGCGTGTCCGGGGGCATGGGTGGGCCCTACGGCAGGAACTCGCTGATCGTCTCGACCGCCATCATCCACATGGGCTGCCCGCCGGTGCCGAACGCGGCGGCCAGGGCGTAGCCGATCGCCGCGTCGGCCGGCTCGACGACGGCCCCGTCCCGCCACTCGGCGAGCACCCGCCGGTCGCCGGCCGAGGAGAAGTCCCCGATGCGCTTGCCGTTCCGGGTCAGCCGGCTGCTCGGGATCGAGTCGGGCACGAGCCGGTAGGACGTACCCGCGTGGCGGACGTCGACCCGGTAGGAGCGGCGGCGGAGCTTCCCCTTGCCGGGCGCGATCGTCGCTTCCCGGCCGTCCACGGTGAGGGTGAGGTGTCGGCGGTCGCGGGTGCCGATGGCGATGTGGTCGTCGACCGTCGCGCCGGGGGCGCGGGTGAGGACGACGCGGGGGATCCGCTCGCCGCTCACGACGATCATCTCGCCGTGCTCACCGGTGAGTTCGACCAGGATGTCCCCGTGGTGGTCGTCCTCGACGGGGGCGGGCAGGGGGGCGGTGTCGGTCATCTGGGCTTCGTGGTCCTTCTGTCGTGCGGAGAGTGTTCGCCAGGTCGGTCAGGACTGACGTACGGGATTCTCGCAGGACGCGGGGGAGGGGGGGCGAAGCCCGGTGGTCTCGGC
The DNA here is from genome assembly GCF_042723425.1 of Streptomyces sp. NPDC058375. Classification (NCBI taxonomy): domain Bacteria; kingdom Bacillati; phylum Actinomycetota; class Actinomycetes; order Kitasatosporales; family Streptomycetaceae; genus Streptomyces; species Streptomyces sp. NPDC058375. The sequence continues at coordinate 37,173 of NZ_JBHXJG010000031.1, forward strand.
GCGGGCGATGCGGCCGTTGCGGAGCGCCGTCTCGTAGAGCTGGACGGCGGGCGGGCACAATTCTCTGTTCCCGTGCGCATGGGCCCGTTTCGCCCCTCCGTATGCATTTTTGACCCCCCATCATTTGCAGTGCAACAAGATGACGGTGGTCAAAGCCTAAGGGGCGCGAAAGGCTCGGGGCATGGGGAGTCGGGGCACTTCCTCGATGGTTCCGGGGCGCGGCTGCCCTCTCCCCCTGGCGCGGCCGTGCCCCGGTGCGAGAGGGGGCGCAAGGGTCAGGAGCTCTGGTCCAGGATTCCCGAACGGGCGATCAGATAGCCGAGTTGGGCGCGACTGCTGCTTCCCAGGGCGGCGGAGAGTTTGGCCACGTGTGCACGGCAGGTCCGGACGTTCATGCCGAGTCGGCGGGCGATGGAATCGTCGACGTGCCCCTCGACGAGCAGTTGGGCGATGGAACGCTGAACGCCACTGATTCCCTGGGGCATCGGGTCGTACTTGACCTCTTCGAGGAGCGGCGCTGCACGGGTCCAGAGTTGCTCGAAGACCTTCACAAGATATTCGACGAGGCCGGGGTGGCGCAGTTCGAGAGCGACTTGGCGGTCGTCCTGGGCCGGGATGAAGGCAACCGTGCGGTCGAAGACGATCAGGCGCTCTATGAGTTCTTCGAGCGTCCGGATCTCCACGTTGTCGTTGGCGATGCGCTCGGCGTAGGCCAGGGTGCTGGGGCTGTGGCGCACCGTGTGCTGGTAGAGGGTGCGGATGCGCACCCCGCGGTGGACGACGGACAGCCCGCGCTCCAGGGACTTGCTGAGCTGGTCCTCGTTCCGTCCGCCGCCCGGCTGGACGGTGAGCACCTCGGCCCGGCATTCCGTGGTCGCGAGATCGAGGGCAGCGTTGATCCGGTTGACGCCCTCCAGCACGGTGATGGCATGCGTTGTGGGCGGGCCCTGGGCGCTGATGTCCATAAAAGGCTCGAAGGACTCGGTCAGTTCCACCGAATGCCGTCGGCGTTCCTGGATCTCGCGTTCTATGGGGTGCAGGTGCTGGGCCAGCGCCGCTGACGGCGGCACCGGCCGGAGCCAGCCCGGGTCGTCCGGGTCCGGATGGAGCAGCGCGAATTCCATCAGGCACGGAGCGGGTGCCAGCTCGGATCGGGCGATGCGGCCGGACCGGAGCGCGGTGGCGTAAAGACGCCCCCCTGCTTCGCATAGTTCGGTGATCCCGTGAGGATGTGTCGTCTTTATGTGGCTTGTGGTCATATCTCCACCCCCCAGGTTCCTGAACATTCAGGAACATGATGCATCGACCCGGTGGTGTTCGTGTGCCCAGGTGGGACATCGTCTTAGGTGCGGGGGAGAAGAATCCACAAGTGAGGACGAAGCCGACTATGTACAAGCGAATGCTTCGCTCGGCGCTTGCCGCCTCGTTCGTCGCGGCCCTTGGACTCGGGCTGACGGGCGTCGGCGTCATGGGCGGCAGCGGCGAGCAGAAGGCTGTTCAGGCTGCAGCGCCCGGTGACATCGGCTGGGTCGCGCCCGCCGCGGTCCCGGGTGACATCGGCTGGGTCGCGCCCGCCGCGGTCCCAGGGGACATCGGCTGGGTCGCTCCGGCCCGTACGGTCGCATGACCACCCCGCCGGACGACCGCACCTTCCGGCGCGAGATGGCAACCGCCTATCGCTCAGGGTGGCATTTCATCGATCTGCTCACGGCACTCCCCCGCCGTGGCGACTCGTTGATGGTCACCCTGTTCGGAGAGCCGATCGTCGTGGTGATGGAAGAGGACGAGGACGTCCGCGCCTATCGCTGCCTCCGCCGGCCCCGCGGTGCGCCGCAGCCGGTCCGCTGTGCTGTCAGGTACGGCATGATCTTCGTCAATCTCGACCAGCGGGACCACGAGCTGTTCGACGCAGAACCCCTTTCCGCCACCCCCCGCAGTGCCTGAGCGATTCCCCCGTCGTCACCCATCGCTCCGGCGCTTCCCCCACACAGCGGCGCCACCGTGACCTGAACACGGTGGCGCCGTTGTGCTGTCCCCGGGCTGCCCAAGGCGGAGAGGTCAGGCCTTGCCGAGTGCCCGGTCGAGGGTGATCTCGATGACGACCCGCGTCGGATTGATCCGCGGCGGGCGGCCGTAGCGCTCCTCGTGGCGGGCCTCCGCGTCCTTGACGGTCTCCGGCTCGGTGCGGATGACCGCGCGGCCCTCCAGGGTCGCCCAGCGGGCCCGGTCGATCTGGCAGACCGCCACGCGCGCCCCGTCGGGGCCGGCCGCGCGGATGTGGGCGACCTTGCGGCTGCCGCCGTCGGTGATCACCCGTGCCACGCCGGCCTCCGGGTCGTACGTCACGCAGACCGGCACCACGTGCGGCGTGCCGTCCGGGCGGGGGGTCGTCAGGGTGGAGAGGTGGCTCTCGCGCCAGAACGCGACGTATTCGGGGGAGGGATTGCGTACGTCTGCCATGGGGGCAGCGTACGAGCACCCCGGCCACGGGCGGCGTGCGAGCACCCCCGGCAGGGTGCTCCGAGGATCCCGCAGCCCGGCAGGGTGCTCCGGGGGCCCCGCGGCCAGGGCGCTTCGAGGGCCCCGCCACGCGTGCGCGCAGCGCCTTGAGTGGAGTAGACTCAACTTTGTACACGTTGTTTGAGTCAATACAGGACGTACGCACGCAGGCACGACCCACCAGCTGCGAGGAGGAGTAACCACACGTGGACGCCGAGCTGACCAACAAGAGCCGGGACGCCATCAACGCGGCCACCAGCAGGGCCGTGAAGGACGGGCACCCCGACCTGACCCCGGGACACCTGCTGCTCGCGCTGCTGGAGGGGCAGGACAACGAGAACGTGACCGACCTCCTCGCCGCTGTCGAGGCCGACCAGGCGCTGGTGCGCGGCGAGACCGAGCGGCTGCTCGGCGGGCTGCCCAGCGTCACCGGGTCCACCGTCGCCCCGCCGCAGCCCAACCGCGAGATGCTCGCCGTCATCCAGGACGCCGCGCAGCGGGCCAAGGAGCTCGGCGACGACTACATCTCCACCGAGCACCTGCTCATCGGCATCGCCGCGAAGGGCGGGCGCGCCGGTGAGATCCTCGACGGGCAGGGCGCCGGTGCCAAGGAGCTGCTGGCCGCATTCGAGACGAGCAGGGGAGGGCGCCGGGTGACCACACCCGACCCGGAGGGCCAGTACAAGGCCCTGGAGAAGTTCGGCACCGACTTCACGGCCGCCGCGCGCGAGGGCAAGCTGGACCCGGTCATCGGCCGCGACCAGGAGATCCGCCGCGTCGTGCAGGTGCTGTCGCGCCGGACGAAGAACAACCCCGTCCTCATCGGCGAGCCCGGCGTCGGTAAGACCGCCGTCGTCGAGGGGCTCGCCCAGCGCATCGTCAAGGGCGACGTTCCGGAGAGCCTCAAGGACAAGCGGCTCGTGTCGCTGGACCTCGGCGCGATGGTCGCGGGCGCGAAGTACCGCGGTGAGTTCGAGGAGCGCCTGAAGACCGTCCTCTCCGAGATCAAGGAGAGCGACGGCCGGATCATCACGTTCATCGACGAGCTGCACACCGTCGTCGGCGCGGGCGCCGGCGGCGACTCCGCCATGGACGCCGGCAACATGCTCAAGCCGATGCTGGCCCGCGGCGAGCTGCGCATGGTCGGCGCGACCACGCTCGACGAGTACCGCGAGCGGATCGAGAAGGACCCCGCCCTGGAGCGCCGCTTCCAGCAGGTGCTGGTCGCCGAGCCGTCCGTCGAGGACACCATCGCGATCCTGCGCGGGCTCAAGGGCCGTTACGAGGCCCACCACAAGGTGCAGATCGCGGACTCGGCGCTGGTGGCCGCCGCCACCCTCTCCGACCGCTACATCACCTCCCGCTTCCTCCCCGACAAGGCCATCGACCTGGTCGACGAGGCGGCGTCGAGGCTGCGGATGGAGATCGACTCCTCGCCGCTGGAGATCGACGAACTCCAGCGCTCCGTCGACCGGTTGCGCATGGAGGAGCTGGCCCTCAAGAACGAGTCCGACCCCGCCTCCAAGCAGCGCCTGGAGAAGCTGCGCCGCGATCTCGCCGACAAGGAGGAGGAGCTGCGCGGCCTCAACGCCCGCTGGGAGAAGGAGAAGCAGGGGCTCAACCGGGTCGGTGAGCTGAAGGAGCGCCTCGACGAACTGCGCGGCCAGGCCGAACGGGCACAGCGCGACGGCGACTTCGACGCCGCCTCCAAGCTGCTGTACGGAGAGATCCCCGGCCTGGAGCGGGAGCTGGAGGAGGCCGCCGAGGCCGAGCAGGAAGCCTCGAAGGACAAGGACACCATGGTCAAGGAGGAGGTCGGGCCGGACGACATCGCGGACGTCGTCGGCGCCTGGACCGGCATCCCGGCCGGGCGGCTGCTGGAGGGCGAAACCCAGAAGCTGCTGCGGATGGAGTCCGAGCTGGGCAAGCGGCTGATCGGGCAGACCGAGGCCGTGCAGGCCGTCTCCGACGCCGTACGTCGTACGCGCGCCGGGATCGCTGATCCCGACCGGCCCACCGGGTCGTTCCTCTTCCTCGGGCCCACCGGCGTCGGCAAGACCGAGCTGGCCAAGGCGCTCGCGGACTTCCTGTTCGACGACGAGCGGGCCATGATCCGCATCGACATGAGCGAGTACGGCGAAAAGCACAGCGTCGCCCGGCTCGTCGGGGCCCCGCCCGGTTACGTCGGGTACGAGGAGGGCGGCCAGCTCACCGAGGCCGTCCGCCGGCGCCCGTACAGCGTCGTGCTCCTGGACGAGGTGGAGAAGGCCCACCCCGAGGTCTTCGACATCCTGCTCCAGGTCCTCGACGACGGCCGGCTCACCGACGGGCAGGGCCGCACGGTCGACTTCCGCAACACCATCCTCGTCCTCACCTCCAACCTCGGCTCCCAGTTCCTGATGGACCCCCTGGTCAAGCCCGAGGTGAAGAAGCAGCAGGTGCTGGAGGTGGTGCGGGCTTCCTTCAAGCCGGAGTTCATCAACCGGCTCGACGACCTCGTGGTCTTCTCGGCCCTCTCCGGTGACGAGCTGGCCCATATCGCCGGGCTCCAGATCGACCGGCTCGCGGCCCGGCTGGCCGAGCGGCGGCTCACCCTCGACGTCACTCCCGAGGCGCTGGCCTGGCTCGCCCAGGAGGGCAACGACCCGGCCTACGGGGCGCGGCCGCTGCGCCGGCTCATCCAGACGGCGATCGGCGACCGGCTCGCCAAGGAGATCCTGTCCGGCGAGGTCCGCGACGGTGACACCGTACGGGTGGACCGGGCCGAGGACGGACTGATCGTCGGCCCCGCCTCGTAACCTGCGGTCACGGACCGTCGCAGTCTGTGGGCGAACGCCCGGCGGATCCCGTCTCCACACGCTGTCTGTCAGCTTGTGGCTGATCGGGGCCGCCGGGGCTTGCCATGCCCCGCCCGCCATGGGAGAGGATGGCCGCAACCGCACGAAGGGAAATAACGGTGAGCATCGATCCGTCCTCGATTCCTAATTTCGGGGGCCAGCCCGAACCGCAGGCGGCAGGACCGGAGGGCCCCGTCGTCCCTGACCAGGACCTCGTCAAGCAGCTCCTCGACCAGATGGAGCTGAAGTACGTCGTCGACGACGAGGGCGACCTCGCGGCGCCGTGGGAAGAGTTCCGGACGTACTTCATGTTCCGCGGCGAGGCGGAGCAGCAGGTCTTCTCGGTCCGTACGTTCTACGACCGCCCGCACGACCTGGACCAGCGTCCCGTCCTGCTGGACGCCATCGACGACTGGAACCGCCGCACCCTGTGGCCCAAGGTCTACACCCACGCCCACGAGGGCGAGGAGGGCGAGACGGGCTCCGTCCGGCTGATCGGTGAGGCGCAGATGCTCATCGGCACCGGCGTCAGCCTGGAGCACTTCGTCTCCTCGACGGTGAGCTGGGTGCGCGCCTCGATCGAGTTCGACAAGTGGCTCGTCGAGCGGCTCGGCATCCAGCCCGCCGAGGGCAAGACGGAGGACGGCGAGGAGCCTGCGGGCGCCTGACCACGCTTCGTCACGGCAACGGCCCGGGCAGCGGTCATCACGAC
>NZ_JBHXJG010000032.1:0-43164 GCF_042723425.1 Streptomyces sp. NPDC058375
GGCGGCGACCGAGGGCGCGGCGGCGGAGGCGGTGGCCGAGGTAGCGGTGGCCGAGGAGGCGACGGCCACCGCTACCTGCTGCCCGCTGTCGTAGAGCGGCACCACGAGCGCGAGCCCGGAGAGCAGCCCCTCCGGCGGAACCAGCCCCGTACTGCCGTCGGAGCAGGAGGCGCAGCCCCGTACATGGCGGGCGATCCGCTTGCGCCACAGCGGCGTCGGCGTACCGTCCCAGTCGCCCAGCAGGTCCTCCAGGGCCGGGCAGCGGGGGTCGGCGGCCAGGGCCCGGACGACCGCGCGGCCGACGTCGAGCTGGTTCTTCACCCGCTGGACGCGTACGGCGGCGTGCTGCGGGGAAAGGCCGAGCGCCTCGGCCAGTTCGGACCTGGTGAGGTCGCCGGTCGTCTCCAGCCACCACAGGGACAGCACGTCGCGCTCGGCGTCGTCCAGCCAGCGGGTGGCCTCGGCCGTCTCGCGCCGCTGCCCGGAGAGCTCCAGGCGCAGGATCGTCAGGTCGACGAAGTCGGCGGCGGGGTCGGCGGGGTCGTTGGTCTCCTCCAGCGGGGCGGGGCGGTGGCCGAGGTTGGACCAGCGGCTGCGGACCTGGTTCATGGCGATGGCGACGAGCCAGGAGCGGAAGCGGGCCGGATCGCGCAGGGCGGGCAGGCCGGAGAGCGCCCGGAGCATGGTCTCCTGCACCACGTCGTCCACGTCCGGATGGCCGTTGAGGGCGCGTCCGACGACGTTGTAGACGAGCGGGAGGTACTGGGCGGCCAGCCGTTCCCCGGCGGCCCGGTCGCCATTCCTCGCCGCGATGACCAGAGCGGTGCTGTCCACGCCGTTCACGCCCTTCGTTCGGTCCGCCGCCGGAATGTGGGCCAGGTCACGCCCGGGGGATTTGTTATCCGCCACCCGTCCGGTGGTCAACCAGTATGCGGGGGCCCGTAGGCCGTCCCGCCGAGAGGCTGCCGGAAACGGGAGGGACATGTCGAGCGATACGGACACCGACGAGGCGCGCGCCATCGGTCCGGGCTCCACCGGAGCGCGAGCCGCCGATCCGCGGGCTGCGGAGGCGCAAGCCACTCCGGCGCAGGGCACCACGCCCCAGGCCACCGAGGCGCACGCCACCGCGGCACGGACGGGCGAGGCCATCACCACCTCGGCCCTGCACGCGGCCGCGACCGGCGCCGACACCTTCCCCGAGGTGCTGCGGGAGGCGCTGAACCGCCGCGGGCTCTCCCTGGAGCGGGTGAGCGACCGGCTCAGGGTGCGCGGCATCACCATCAGCCAGGCCACCCTCAGCAGCTGGCAGCGCGGCCGCAGCCAGCCCGAACGGGCCCGGTCCCTGCGGGCCGTGGACGTACTGGAGGAGATCCTGGAGCTGCCGGCCGGATCCCTGCGCTCGCTGCTCGGGCCGCGCCGCCCGCGCGGCCGGATCACTCCGCCCGGCGCGGAGGGGGCGGCGCTCCAGATCCTCGGGGAGGACTCGGTGGTGGAGAAAGCGCTCGGCGCCCGCTTCCGCCACTTCAACCAGGAGACCAGCTCGCTGATGGTCCACGACATCGTGCGGGTCGGCGAGAGCGGCACGCTGAGCGGGATCTCCACCACGAACGTGCTGCGGGCCAGCCGGCCGGGGGCCGACCGGGCGATCTTCGTGATCAGCTTCGACGACGAGGCGGCCGAGCCCGTCGACATCAAGGTCACCTGCGGCCGCCTGGCCGAGGCCACGTACCTGAAGGGGCTCAAGTCCCTGGTGCTGGAGATCCACTTCGGCCGGGAACTGGCCAAGTTGGACACCACAGTGGTGAGTTACGCGGTCGAGGTGAGCCCCTCCGAGACCCCGGCCACGCACTACGAACGCTGGTCGCGGACCAACCTCCACGAATACCTCCAGCAGGTCTTCTTCCACCCCGGCGCCCTGCCGGCGGACTGCCACCGCTACGTCCGGGAGAAGGTCGGCGCCCCGCCCCGCGGCCGCCGTCGTATTCCGCTGAGCGACGCGCACAACGTCCATGTGCTGACCTCCCGGTGCAAACCCGGTGTCCACGGGGTGGCGTGGGACTACGGAACGGGAACAGGCGGAGCGGGAGCAACAGGCGGAGCGGGAACAGGCGGAGCGGGAACAACAGGCGGAGCGGGAACAAGTGGAACGGGAGACCGCCCAGGATGAGTGGACGGTCTCCCGCGTCTGGGGGGTGGCCTTTTCTGCCGGTCTGTTCCTGCGGTGGGGCTACTTAATGTTGAGCGTCAGCCCGTAGTACGCGAGGGCGTCGTCGAGCGGCTGGAAGTAGGACGAGCCGGGCGAGTTGACCTGGCCGTTGCAGCGCTGGTTGCTGGGACCGCCGGATGTCATGCCCTGGGCCTGGTCGCCGGAGATGTACGCGCCGCCGCTGTCTCCTCCCTGGGTGCAGACGCTGGAGCTGGCGAGCCCGGTCACGACGGTGTCGGGGCCGCCGTTCTGGTCGGTGTAGGTGACGCTGACGTTGTACGAACCGACCTTGCCGCAGGTCCAGTTGGTGGTCTGGCCGGACTTGCAGAGCGCCGCGCCGGAGGGAGCCCGCTTGCTGCCCTTGACCGGGACGGTGCCGGCCTTGCCGTACGTGGTGACGTCGAGGCCGATCGAGTTGCCGGCGTCGACGGATGCGATGCCCATGTCGACGCTGCGGGTGCCGAGCGCGAACCGGGTGTGGGTGCCCTTGGCGAACCGGGTGCCGTTGTAGGCCAGTTCGGGCAGATCCTCGATGCAGTGCCCGGCGGTCACGAGCACCTGCTTGCCGCTGCGGTCCTTGGCGCCGTAACCGACGGAACAGAGGTAGCCGTTGAAGGTCATGCGACTGCCGGGCGGAACGACGGCCTGGGTCTCCAGCTTCTCCTGGCCCTTGACGACACGCACGGCGTCACCGTTGCTCTGCGCGGCCTTGAGGAAGCTGCGGGTGGCGGCGTCGGAGTCGCCGTTGACCTCGACGGTCACGGTGTCCGAGGCGAGGTCGACGGACCAGGCGGAGACCCCGGCCGGGGCGCTCTTGAGCGCCTTGGCGTCGAGCTGGGCCTTGATGCGGTCGAGCTCGCTCTCGCCACGCTCGGGAACCCGGGCCTTGAGGCCCGCGGCCCGGACGTCCTTCGCCGCGTCGGCGTCGGCGGCGTTGACGACCAGCGAACCGTCCTTGGCGAAGAAGGCCCCGAGCGTGTCGACCCGGTCCTCCCGCAGCTCCGCGAACCGGTCCTGCTGCTCGGCCTCCCGGTCCAGCCGCTGCACTGCGGCCTTCTCGCTGACGCCCAGGGTGGTGGCGAGCGCCTTGACCATCTCCGGCTGGTACGCGGGCGCCGCCGCGGGTGCCGAGGGCTCCTGTGTCGTACCGGCGTAGGCCCCTGTGGCGACTCCGGCCGACAGAAGGGCGCCGATCGAGGCGGCCACGATGTATCTGCGCGCGTTCTTCTTTCCGTGCTTCACGCGATTCCTTCCGCTACGCAGGCGAGCGTCCAGACAATGGGGGGGGTGGCCACACCACGCCTGGGGAAGCGTGATGTGTTCCATGGACACTGCCCGGCGGCGATGACATGTTCCTGTCGCCGCGCCTCGAACTCTGGCGCAGCCGGAACTCCCGCGACAAGAAGCGACGGTGGGGCTCTTTTCTACAGAACTGGCCGAGAACTGTAGAGAGAACGGCGGAAAGCGCTGGTGCGGACCTTTGCGCCGGGTCGTACGCCGATCCGGAGTCCACCCCGAACACCATTTCCCAGCCGTGGAGTTGCCATCCGAATGAGGGGGGACACGGGCATGAACAGAGGCCGAAGAGCCGTACTGATGTGGACGGGCCTGGAGGTCGCCGTGCTCGCGGGAGTGCGCCCTGGGAGTCGGCGTGTACGGGGCGCTCGCCCCGCCCCGGGGCCCCGACGTGCAAGTCTCGGGCACGGGAAGGGCGGTGTCCCGCGGCGGCGGCGAGGCCAACACCGGCTTCGTCGCTCCGTCCTCCACCACCGCGCCCGGCTCGGTGTCCGTCAGCGACACCGGCGACGCGGAGGCCGACGGGGGCAGCGCGAACACCGGATTCCGGCAGGGGTAGCGGAGCTGTGGCCGGCGGCAGGATCGGGGCGAAGGAAACGGACGACGCGTCGGCGCAAGGGGACGTGGCTTTCTCGAACACCGGGGTGTCCAACGGCTCGGTAGCTCTTGTCCGACAACGGCCCGCGGTATCGGGTTATCTGCTCCAGGTCGACAGGCTGGCGGCGGCCGACTTCCGGGGACGTGAGGCCGAGCTTTCGGAACTGGCGTCCTTCAGCACGGAGGCGCGTACGGATGCACGTACGGAAGACGTCTCCGAAAGGAACTACTGGCGCTGGCTGGCCCCCGCCTGGGCCGGAAAGTCCGCCCTGCTGGCGGAGTTCGTCGTGAATCCGCCGTCCGGAATCGACGTCGTCGCGTTCTTCATCACCTCCCGTATGGCGGGCCAGGATGACGCCTCCGCCTTCTGCGAGGTCGTCCAGCGGCAGCTGTACGCCCTGTTGCGGGAGGAGGAGCCGCTGAGCACGCCGCACACGCGAGACGAACAGCTGTGGCTCGCCCTGGACCGTGCGGCCGAGCGCTGCGCGGCGGAGGGCCGGCGGCTCGTCCTCGTGGTGGATGGGCTGGACGAGGACCACGGCGTCACCGCCGGCCCGGGCTGCCACAGCATCGCCGCGCTGCTGCCCCGGACGCCTCCGCACGGCATGCGGATCATCGTGGCCGGACGGCCGCACCCGCCCGTTCCGGACGACGTGCCCGGCGACCATCCGCTGTGGACCACGGAGATCGACCACTGGCTGGAACAGCATCTGGTCCTGCTGGCGGCCCTGTCCCGGGGCGAGCGGTAGACCCGCCCCGGGCGGGGGCGCGGCGACGCGCGGCCGGAAACGACGAGATCCCGCCCCGCCTTTCGGCGGAACGGGATCTCGTGACGCTTCTTGAGAGCTACTCAAGAACTGTCGGTTGTGGACCTGTGGGGATTTGAACCCCAGACCCCCTCGATGCGAACGAGGTGCGCTACCAGACTGCGCCACAGGCCCTTGCGACGTGTGAAACTCTAGCACCCTCACGGGGGTGCTTGGAAATCCGTTCCTCCGCTGGTCAGCGGCGTCGCGTTTCCCGGTGCCCCCGGGCGTCCCCGGGGGCCTCACTCATTGGCCGCACGCGGCCGGTCCTCGTCGTCGTACTGGTCGAAGAGCGGGGTCCGGCCCCGGTCGCGGTTGCGGCGGGACTGGTTCGTGCGCTGGCGCGGGGCCGGCTCGACCGCAGGGGGCGTCGGGTGCGACGTGCCCGTCTGGGTGGGCTCGGCGGCGCTGGAGCGGGCCGCGCTCCAGGTCTCCGGGTCGCCCACCTCCACACCGCCCGTGGCCCGGGGAGCGACGGGCGCGGTGACGTAGGTGGGCAGCGGTACGGGAACGGGCTCCCAGCTGTCGCCCTGGACGCGGCCGCGTTCGCGCTGCTGGTCCACCCACTCCGCGTGGTCCGTCTGCTCGACCAGGGCGCGGCGGCCGGCCTCCTGGGGGGAGACCGTGGGGGTCGGCTCCGGCTCCGGGTGGTGGGCTTCGGAGTCGTCGTCGGGCTCGGCAGGGGCGGGGGCCGCGGGCTGGTTCCTGCGCGGGCGGTTCTCGCGCAGCCGCTGCGCCGCGTCCTCGGCCCGGCGGCGGTCCATCGTGAAGGCGAACCGTCGGCGTTCCTGGGCGCGCAGATGCACGATGTACGTGCTCAGCAGCACGGCCGGGACGGCCGGAGCCCACAGGAAGCCGAGGCCGCCGACCGCCGCGACGATCGCCCCGAGGGTGAAGGCCAGGAAGAGGACGACGGTGGTCCGCCTGCGTCGCGCCAGGACCTGGGAGCGCTGGGCGCGCCGGGCCTGCTCGGCGTCGGCCGCGCCGGAGCGCGGGCGTCGCTGGGCGGGGGGCGTGTGTTCCGCGGAGAGCTCGCCGGACCGGCGTTCCTGCGCCTGACGGTCCGGAGGCTGACGATCCTGCGCCTGACGGCCCGGGGACTGGCGATCCGGGGGCTGATGCCCCGCCCGCCGGTCGTGCGCCGGGCGGTCGGAGGCCTGGTGGCCCGGGGCGCGCTCGGGAGCGTGCGCCGGGTCGCTCAATCTGGCTTCCGTATGCGCCGGAGGCGCGGCAAAGGCCCGGACGTCCACGGATTCCATACGGTCCGTTTCCCGGTCCGGGTCGGCGTCGGGCCCCGCCTCCTCGGCGGTGCGCTCCCGCAGCTCCTTGGCGTAACGGCGCTCCATCGCCGCCCGGCCGGACAGCAGCCGGATGGCGGTGCTGAAGCGTTCCGTTGGACGGGCCTCGTTGAGCTCGTCCTGCCTGCGGAGCCACATCGGCACCAAGTAGGCGGCCCAGGCCCCGACGATGACTGCGTAGATGAGGCCGCTGCTGCTCACGCTCACACCGTAGAGGGGTTTGCGCGGAAGGATCCGCCAATTGGCCCGGTGTGTCGCACGATCCGGCTGATATCACGGACTTTTTTTGTGATTGTTCGGATCAACAGCCACCGATAGCCGGACCCAATGCGGTCATCCGGCGGTCATCCGGCGATCAAATTCGAACACTTATTTTATTTCGCCGGACGGTCCGGAGCCTCTCGGCGTCACCGGGCGCGACCGGCGCCAGCGCCGGAGCATCCCCTCGGGCACTTCCTCGGCGGTGAGCGCGAAGATCAGGTGGTCGCGCCAGGCGCCGTCGATGTGGAGATAGCGCGGGCGCACGCCCTCCGAACGGAATCCGAGTTTCTCCACCACCCGGCGGCTGGGCGCGTTCTCCGGGCGAATGCAGACCTCGATCCGGTGCAGGCCCACCGTGCGGAAGCAGTGGTCCACCGCGAGCGCCACGGCCGTCGGCATGACCCCGCGCCCGGCGACGCTCCGGTCGACCCAATAGCCGATATGACCGGAACACATCGAGCCCCAGGTGATCCCCGCGACCGTGAGCTGTCCGACGAGGCGGCCCTCGTACTCGATGGCGAACGGCAGCATCCGCCCAGCGTTCGCCTCGGCGCGCAGGTGGCGGACCATCTGCCGGTACGTGGGACGCTGCGCCATCGGACCGCCGGGGGCCGGCGGCGGGACGGTGGCCTCCCAGGGGCGCAGCCAGTCGCGGTTACGCCGGTTGACCTCGCGCCACATCCGCTGGTCACGCATCTTTATCGGGCGCAGGACGATCTCGCCGTCGGTCAGCGTCACCGGCCAGGTCGCGATGTTCAGCTCGGGCTCCCCGGTCGGGGGTGGTCGCCGCCGCGGAGCTGGTCGACGGCGTGCACCAGGAGCCGGCCGAGGACGGCGAGCCCGTCCTTCACCCCGCCGGTGGAGCCGGGGAGGTTGACGATGAGCGTGCGGGAGGCGACGCCCGCGAGGCCCCGGGAGAGGGCTGCGGTCGGGACCTTGGCGAGTCCCTCGGCCCGGATCGCCTCCGGAATGCCGGGGATCTCGTGGTCGAGGACACGGCGGGTGGCCTCGGGAGTGGCGTCGGTGGGCGAGATGCCCGTACCGCCGGTGGTGACGATCACGTCGTACCCGGCGGCCACTCCGGCGCGCAGGGCCGCCTCGACCGGATCGCCGTCGGGGACGACCTGCGGGCCGTCGACCGTGAAGCCGAGGGCGGTGAGCCCTTCGGCGATCAGGGGGCCGCCCTTGTCCGCGTACACACCGGCGGAGGCCCGGTTGGAGGCGGTGACGACGAGGGCGGCGTACGGGGCGCCTGTGACCGGCGCGGCTCCGGTGGGCTCCGGCCCCCGCGCCGGCTGCTCGTGGCCGGCGGTTCCCGTGGGCTCGGGCGGCGTCATGCGTCCGGTCCCGACGCTTCCGCCGGCATGGTGCGCCGGTAGTCGCCGGACTTGCCGCCCGACTTCGCCTCGACCCGTACGTCGGTGATGACGGCGCTCTTGTCGACCGCCTTGATCATGTCGACGACGGTCAGCGCCGCCACCGACACCGCGGTCATGGCCTCCATCTCGACGCCCGTGCGGTCCGTCGTCTTCACGGTGGCCGTGATCTCCACCGCGTCGTCGGCCACGCTCAGGTCGACCTTCACGCCGGAGACGGCCAGCGGGTGGCAGAGCGGGATCAGGTCCGGGGTGCGCTTGGCCCCCATGATCCCGGCGATCCGGGCGGTGGCGAGGGCGTCGCCCTTGGGGACTCCCTCGCCGCGCAGCAGCTCGATCACGCGCGGCGAGACGAGCACCCGGCCGGACGCGCGGGCGACGCGGGTGGTGACGTCCTTCTCCGACACGTCGACCATGCGGGCCGCGCCCGCCTCGTCGATGTGCGTCAGCCTGTTCTGCGTACTCAACTCACTCCGCCTAGCGGTAGGGGCACCGATGGGCCTCGGACCCGGAGGGGGTCCTCCGGAAGGCACGGCGGCAGATACCGTACCGCCACCGGGCGGCGGTCAGCGGAGCAGGATCACGTCCGTCTCCGTGCCGGGCTCCACCGAGGTGACGTCCTCGGGGACCACGATCAGCGCGTCCGCCTGCGCGAGCGCGGCGATCAGATGCGAACCGGAACCGCCCACCGGGGTGACCGTGCCCGCCTCCGCGTCGTAACGGCCGCGCAGGAACTGGCGGCGGCCCTCCGGCGAGGCGAGCGCCTTGTCGGCGCGCAGCTCGGCGCGGGCCGTGGGGCGGTGCACGTCGGGGAGGCCCATGAGGGCGCGGATGGCCGGGCGGACGAAGAGCTCGAAGGAGACGTACGAAGACACCGGGTTGCCCGGGAGGGCCAGCAGCGGGGTGTGGTCCGGGCCGATCGACCCGAAGCCCTGCGGCTTGCCCGGCTGCATCGCGAGCTTGCGGAACTCGACCCCGCTGCCCGGCTCGTCCTCGTCGCCGACGGAGGACAGCGCCTCCTTGACGACGTCGTACGCGCCGACGCTGACGCCGCCCGTGGTGACGACGATGTCCGCGCGGATCAGCTGGTCCTCGATCGTGGCGCGCAGCGTCTCGGCGTCGTCGGCCACCGCGCCGACCCGGTAGGCGATGGCTCCGGCGTCCCGGGCGGCGGCGGTCAGCGCGAAGCTGTTGGAGTCGTAGATCTGACCGCCGGTCAGTGCCTCACCGGGCTGGACCAGTTCGCTGCCGGTGGACAGGACGACCACGCGGGGGCGGGGCCGTACGACCACGGTGGAGCAGCCGATCGCCGCGAGCAGCCCGATCTGCGGCGGGCCGACGACCGACCCGGCCGCCAGCGCCAGCTCGCCCGGTTTGACGTCGCTGCCGCGCTCGCGCACATGGGCGCCCGCCTCGACGGGCCGGTGCACCTTGACCTCGCCGGTGGCGCCCTCCGGCGCGTCGGCGTGGGCGCGCATCCCCTCGGCCGGGCCCCCGCCCGTACCGCCGTCGGTCCACTCGACCGGGACCACGGCCTCCGCGCCGGCGGGCAGCGGGGCGCCCGTCATGATGCGGGCGGCCTGTCCCGGTCCCACGACCTGGTCGTCGGCGAGCCCCGCGCTGCCCGCGGCGACGTCGCCGATGACGGTGAGGACCGCGGGGAACTCCTCGCTGGCGCCCTCGACATCGGCGATGCGGACCGCGTAACCGTCCATGGAGCTGTTGTCGAAGGGCGGCAGGGCCACCTCCACGACGACGTCCTTGACGAGGACGCAGCCCTGGGCGTCGGGCAGCTGCAGCTCGATGGGCTCCAGCGGCCTCACCGAGTCCAGGATGTCGTCGAGGTGCTCGTCGACCGACCAGATCGTGCTGCTCACGGGGTTACATCTCCTCAGCGACGTACTTGCGCAGCCAGGTCCGGAAGTCCGGCCCCAGGTCTTCACGTTCGCACGCCAGTCTGACAATGGCGCGCAGATAGTCGCTGCGGTCGCCGGTGTCATAGCGGCGGCCCTTGAAGACGACGCCGTGCACGGGGCCACCGATCTTCTCGTCCGCGGCGAGCAGCTGGAGCGCGTCGGTGAGCTGGATCTCGCCGCCGCGGCCGGGCCCGGTGTGTCGCAGTATGGCGAAGACCGCGGGGTCCAGGACGTACCGGCCGATGATGGCGAGGTTGCTGGGGGCGTCGGCCGGGTCGGGCTTCTCGACCAGGTCGGTGATGCGGACCACGTCGCTGTCGACGGTGGCGTCCGCGGCGGCGCAGCCGTAGAGGTGGACCTGCGAGGGGTCGACCTCCATCAGCGCGATGACGCTGCCGCCCTCACGCTCCTGGACCTCGACCATGCGGGCCAGCAGCGCGTCGCGCGGGTCGATCAGGTCGTCGCCGAGGAGCACCGCGAAGGGCTGGTCGCCCACGTGCGGGGCCGCGCACAGCACGGCGTGCCCGAGGCCGCGCGGGTCGCCCTGGCGCACGTAGTGCATGGTGGCCAGGTCGCTGGACTCCTGGACCTTGGCGAGACGTTCGGCGTCGCCCTTGCGGGTGAGCGCGGACTCCAGCTCGTAGTTGCGGTCGAAGTGGTCCTCAAGGGGACGCTTGTTGCGGCCGGTGATCATCAGTACGTCGGAGAGCCCCGCTGCCACGGCCTCTTCGACGACATACTGGATGGCCGGCTTGTCGACGACAGGCAGCATCTCTTTCGGAGTGGCCTTCGTGGCGGGCAGGAACCGGGTGCCGAGACCTGCTGCCGGGATGACGGCCTTGCTGATCCTGGGGGGCGACTGAGTCATGTGCCGACCTTAACGGCTGCACACGGCCGGAAGCTGATATTCCGGTTAACTTCGTCCTTAAATATGCCCATACGAGAATCGTGCGAGTCACCCTTGAACACCGACAAGTCCGGAAAGGCGTCCGCGAAGAGCTCACTGCGGCGCGAACTGCTCGCCGCGCGGGCCCTCCTGACGAAGGAGGACGCCGTAGAGGCCGCCGCGGTTCTCGCCTCGGCCGCCCTGCGTCTACCCGAACTGGCCGACGCCCGTACGGTCGCCGCGTACGTCTCCGTGGGACGCGAACCGGGCACCCGCGCCCTCCTGGAGGCGCTGCGCGGGCACGGCGTACGGGTGCTGCTGCCGGTCCTCCTCGCCGACAACGACCTGGACTGGGCGGCCTACGAGGGGCCGGCGCACCTGCTCCCGGCCGGGCGGGGGCTCCTTGAACCGGACGGACCGCGCCTGGGCCCCGACGCCGTCCTCGCCGCCGACACCGTGCTGCTGCCCGGCCTGGCGGTGGACGGGGCCGGGATGCGGCTGGGGCGGGGCGGCGGCAGCTACGACCGGGTGCTGGCCCGGCTGACGGCCGCCGGGGCGCACCCGTCGCTCGTCGTGCTCCTGTACGAGAACGAGGTGGTCGCGCGGGTTCCCTCGGAACCGCACGACCACCCCGTGGACGCGGTGGTCACGCCGGCCGGAGCACGGCGCTTCGTGAGCCCTCCTTAGGGCTACAGCCCTTTCTAACCCTCCATGGGGCTACGGATTCAGCGTCAGCGTGTCGACGGTGGACTCGTCGACCGCTTCCCGCCCGAAGGACCAGTCGAGCAGTTCCCCGTCGACCCACTTGTCGGTCTGGTCGGTGTAGTGCGCGTTGAACGCATGTCCGGAAGCCCCGCTGAGGTTGATCCAGCGGGACTTGTCCCAGTCCCCCACGTTGACGACCATGCGCATCGACGGCACCCACACGACCTCGTAACCGCTCGCCGCGTTCCAGCCGGTGGCGTTGACCGCCGCCTCGCCGCCGCCGAGGTTCCAGGGGCCGCGGTTGAGCGCCCGCTGGAGCAGGCCGGGGCCTTCGGTGCCGAGGGTCTGGTTCTTCAGCGTCAGCCGGTGCAGCCGGCCCCAGCTCCAGGTGTCGATGTTCTTTCCGAGCTTGGAGGTCAGCTCCCAGCGGGCGTCGTCCATCGCGCGGGCGAACAGGTCGTCCCGGCTTTCCAAGGCGTCCTCGCGACCCCGGGCGGGCGCCTTCCACCACGCGTTGTCCTGGTCGTCCACGATGTCGCGGACCACCTGGAACCAGCGGTCGCCGCCGTCCGGCTGCGCGGTGTCGCCGTCGCGCTGGCCGCACTCGCGGACGAGCTTCTTCTGCTGGTCGGCCGGGCCGCTGTTCTTGGCCGGCGGCACGTTCAGGCAGTCGCCCTCGACCCGCATCTCTTTGGGAAGCTTGTTGCCGAAGGCGAGCTTCAGAATGTTGCGCCAGACGCCGTTGAAGTACGCGGCGGCGGCCGAGTCGGGTTCCTGGGTGTAGTCCCAGCCCTCCAGCAGCTTCTGGGCCTCACGGACGCTCGGGTCGGAGATGTTGATCTCCTTCAGCTTGGGCACCAGCAGCGCGGCGATCTCGCTGAAGTTGTCCATCTGCATCTTCTGCATGTCATCGGTCGAGACCTTCTCGCCGCCCTTGATCTTCTGGGTCAGGAGGTCGTTGATCCGCTGACTGCGAGCCCCGTAGCCCCAGTCCTTGGTCAGGAGGTGCGGGTACTTCTTCTCGTCGATGACGGCCTGGTTGGCGGTGACGATGAAGCCGCGGTCCGGGTTGTACTCGTAGGGCAGCTCGTCGAAGGGGATGTAGCCCTTCCACGCGTACTTCGGATCCCAGCCCGGCGCCGGCGCCGTACCGTCGAAGCCCGCGGAGCGGACCGGGATCCTGCCCGGCGCCTGGTAGCCGATGTTGCCCTCGGTGTCGGCGTAGATGAGGTTCTGCGAGGGGACCTCGAAGTTCTCGGCAGCCGCCCGGAAGGTGGTGAAGTCCTTGGCCCGGTTGAGCGCGAAGACGGCGTCCATGGACTTGCCGGGCTGCAGCGCGGTCCACTTCAGCGCCACCGCGTAACCGTCGGCACGGTCGGGCGCGGCGTTGCTGACGGGGGCCTTCTGGCCGACCTTGTCCAGTTCCTTGCTGCGGTCGGAGACCAGGGGCCCGTTGTTCGTCTCGCGGACGGTGATCGTCCGGTCCCGCCCGCCGGCGACCTTGATGGTCTCCTCGCGGGTCTTGAAGGGCTTGGTGCTGCCGTCGTACAGGTAGCCGTCGTCGGAGACCTTCTCCAGGAAGAGGTCCGTGACGTCGGCGCCGAGGTTGGTGAGGCCCCAGGCGATGTCCTGGTTGTGACCGATGATCACACCGGGCATGCCGGAGAACGTGTATCCGGCGGTGTCGTACTGGCAGCTCGCGGACACCTCCCGGCAGTGCAGGCCCATCTGGTACCAGAGGGAGGGCAGCATCGGCGCGAGGTGCGGATCGTTCGCGAGCAGCGCCTTGCCGGACGTCGTGTGTCGGCCGCCGACGACCCAGGAGTTCGACCCGATGCCGTTGCCGTTCGGGCCGAGCAGCGCCGGGATCTCGTCGAGGGTGTCGGAGAGGGCGGAGAGCTGGGTGTTCAGGCCCCCGGCGGCCCCCTCGGGGGTCGTGGCGCCGACGTTGTCCGAAGGGGTCGCCTCGGGGTCGAACTCGCCCGTGACCGGGGAGATGGCCCCCTGCTCGACGATCGGCCTGTTCTTCTTGTACGGGTACGCGGGGTACAGGTCCTTGATCTGGTCCTGGTCGAGGCGGCTGGTCAGCAGCGAACGGTCGATCTCGTCCTGCATGTTGCCGCGCAGGTCCCAGGCCATCGCCTTGAGCCAGGCCACCGAGTCGACCGGCGTCCACTCGGCGGGCTTGTAGTCGTTGGTCAGGCCCAGCGCCGCGTACTCGACCGAGATGTCCCGGCCTTCCTTGCCCTTCAGATACGCGTTGACGCCCGCCGCGTACGACTGCAGGTTCTTCTTGGTGCCCTCGTCCAGGACCTCGTCGTACTCCTTCTGCGCCACCTGCCGCCAGCCGAGCGTGCGCAGGAAGGAATCGGTCTCCACCTGGCCGGAACCGAACATCTCGGAGAGCCGGCCGGACGTCATGTGCCGCCGGACGTCCATCTCCCAGAAGCGGTCCTGGGCCTGGACGAAACCCTGGGCGCGGAAGAGGTCGGCGTCGGTGTCCGCGTAGATCTGCGGAATCCCGTAGGAGTCGCGTTTGACCTCGACGTCACCCGAAAGGCCGTCGAGAGTCATCGACCCGGTGGTCTGTGGGTACGAGGCCCGCACGGTGGATACGGACCAGTACGCCCCATATCCGACACCCGCGACGAGCGCCAGCACCAGGACGAGCACGATCAGGCGGGCGCGTCGCCCCTTCTTCCTGCCGGGCTTCTTCGCGTCGGAAGGGCCGGAAGAGGCGGTTGTGTTGGCGGGCATCGCTGTCCTTCGAGGGGCAGGGTGGTCCTGGGCGTGCAGGAGCAACCATAGGCGCAGCGGAGAAGCCACTCGGACGCGGTATAGGGATGCATCCATTTGCGTCTTCCTCGTACGAACACTCGAAGCCGTCAAGGAATCGTTAACGATTAGGTAAGGTAACGAAGTAACTGGCTGCCGGAGGACGATCCGGCAGGCGCACGCAGGGAAGGAACGGCCGCTGACTGTCCACGCGCTCAATGAACTCCTGCTCGTCTGCTCGCTCGTCCTGCTCGTCGCCGTGGCGGCGGTACGGATCTCCTCGCGCAGCGGGCTCCCCAGCCTGCTCCTGTATCTCGGCATCGGGATCGCCCTCGGGCAGGACGGCATCTTCGACGTCAAGTTCGACAACGCCGAGCTGACGCAGGTGTTCGGCTACGCCGCCCTGGTCGTCATCCTGGCCGAGGGCGGACTCGGGGCGAAGTGGAAAGAGGTCAGACCCGTCCTGCCCGCGGCCGCGGTGATCTCGACCGTCGGCGTCGGCATCAGCGTGGGCATCACCGCCTCGGCCGCGCACTACCTGGTCGGTCTGGACTGGCGTCAGGCGCTCATCATCGGCGCGGTCGTCTCATCGACCGACGCGGCGGCCGTCTTCTCCGTGCTGCGCAGGGTTCCGCTGCCGCCCCGGATCACCGGGGTCCTGGAGGCCGAGTCCGGCTTCAACGACGCTCCCGTCGTCATCATGGTCGTGGCGCTCTCCGCGGTCGGTCCGGTCGAGCACTGGTACGTCCTGGTCGCGGAGATCGCCATGGAGCTGGCCATCGGCGCCGCCATCGGCATCGCGGTGGGCTGGCTGGGATCCCTGGGGCTGCGCCATGTGGCACTGCCGGCCTCCGGCCTCTACCCGATCGCCGTGATGGCCATCGCCGTCTCGGCGTACGCGGCGGGTGCCATGGCCCACGGCAGCGGGTTCCTCGCCGTCTACCTGGCCGCGATGATCCTCGGCAACTCCAAGCTGCCGCACTGGCCCGCCACCCGGGGCTTCGCCGACGGGCTCGGCTGGCTGGCTCAGATCGGCATGTTCGTGCTGCTCGGCCTGCTGGTCACCCCGCACGACCTGGTCGACGACTTCTGGCCCGCAATCGTCGTGGGCCTGGTGCTGACCATGGTGGCGCGGCCGCTGTCGGTCTTCCTGAGTCTCGCGCCGTTCCGGCTGCCGGCCCGCGAGAAGGTCCTCATGTCCTGGGCCGGGCTGCGTGGGGCGGTGCCCATCGTCCTGGCGACCATTCCGATGGTGTCCGGGGTGGAGGGCAGTACGAGAATCTTCAACATCGTCTTCGTTCTGGTCATCGTCTACACCCTGATCCAGGGCCCGACGCTGCCCTGGGTCGCGAGCAAGCTGAACATCGCCGACGACCCGGCCGAGGCCGACGACCTGGGCATCGAGTCGGCCCCTCTGGAGCGGCTGCGCGGCCACCTGCTGTCGGTCGCCATTCCCACGAAGTCGAAGATGCACGGTGTCGAGGTCGGCGAGCTGAGGCTTCCGGCGGGCGCCGCGGTCACGCTGGTGGTCCGGGAGAACAAGAGCTTCGTCCCGTCCCCGGCGACGGTGCTACGGCGCGGCGACGAGCTGCTGGTGGTGGCCACCGACCCGGTGCGCGACCGGGCGGAGGAACGGCTCCGGGCGGTCGCCGAGGGCGGCAAGCTGGCCGGCTGGCTGGGCACGGGCGGATCCCCCGCTTCCGGGGCACCCGGCGCCTCGGGCCCGTACGGCGGGTCGGCCATCCCTCAGGCGATGAAGCTGGCCAAGAAGCTCGGCGGCGCCAGCGCCAACGGAAGCGGCAGTGGAAGCGGAAGCGGAAGCGGAAGCGGCACAAAAACACGTCCCTGAGCCCTTATAAGGCGACAACACAGGCGATCAGCGGCAAACGCGTCGCAGATCACAGGCCGATACGGAAGCCCCGTGCGCAATCACAGGCGCGCGGGGCTTCATGCCTGTAGCATGAAGGCAAACCTGATCGACCAACTCTGTCTGAAGCAGAGCTGGCGCGACCGTATGGCGGTCGTGGTGTCTCTTCGCCCGGCGTTTCTTCGCCGATTGCAGCGAGTCGCCCGGCATCTACCGCAGTTCCGCGCGAAGAGGACAGCTCTCGGCCGCTTCCGTCCGGCCCGCCCCACAAGGGCGCCGGGAAGCAGGGCCACCAGGCGGCAGAAAGGCAAGGACCGTGGCGACCACGGTCTCCGACCGCCCCGGATACGGGCAACTGCTGCGCACCCCCGGTGCGTGGACCTTCCTCCTCCCCGGCTTCGCCGCACGGCAGCCCTTCGCGATGCTCACCATCGGCATCGTCCTCCTCGTGCAGCACACGACCGGCTCGTACGGCAGCGCGGGCGCCGTCGCGGCGGTCTCCGGCGTCTCCATGGCGCTGTTCGCCCCGCAGAGCGGCAAGCTCGCCGACCGCTTCGGCCAGCGCGCCGTCCTGCTGCCCGGGGTCCTCCTCCACGCCGTCTCCGTGAGCGCCCTGACCATACTGGCGCTGACGGACGCGCCCCTGTGGGCGCTGTTCGTCGCCGCCGTGCCGACCGGTGCCTCGATCCCGCAGATCGGCCCCATGGTGCGGGCCCGCTGGGCGGCGATGCTGGGGGCGACCCCCGAGCGGCCCGCCTCCCCGCTGATGTCCACCGCGGCCGCGTTCGAGTCCGTGACGGACGAGTTCACGTTCGTCCTGGGTCCGGTGATCGCCACCGCGCTGTGCACCGGCGTGCACCCGGCAGCCGGACTGATCACGGAAGCCGCCCTGACCCTGGTCGGCGGCCTCCTCTTCGCGGCGCAGCGCGCGACGCAGCCCGCCCCGCGCAACGCGGCCACCGAGGCCGAACCGCACGCCTCGGCGCTCTCCATTCCTGGCGTGCGCGTCCTGGCCGTCACCTTCCTGGGCATCGGCGCGGTCTTCGGCGGGATGCAGGTCTCACTGACCGCGTTCTCCGAGGAGATCGGCCACCCCGGCGTCAACGGCGTCCTTTACGGGATCTTCGCGGCGGGCAACATGCTGGCAGGCATCGCCTGCGGCGCCATCGCCTGGAAGAGCAGCCCGCGCCGCCGGCTGATCGTCGGGTACGTGGCGCTGACCCTGACCGCGTCGGGCCTGTGGGCCGTGCACTCGGTGCCGCTGCTGGCCGGGCTCGGCCTGCTGGTCGGCCTCTGCATCGCCCCGGCGCTGATCAGCGGATACACCCTGGTCGAGGCGCTGGTGCCCGCCACCGCCCGTACCGAGGCCTTCACCTGGCTGACGGGCGCGGTGGCGCTCGGACAGGCGGCGGCCGTGACCGTGGCGGGGCAACTCGCCGACGCCCACGGCGCGAGCACCGGATTCCTGGTGCCCCTGGCCGGAACCGCGCTGGCCCTCATGACCTTGCTGGCCCTGCGCTCGCGGCTGACTCCGAGGTCCCCGGGACGCACCGTGGCACGTGGGATCGGTCACCGCGAGCCGGTCACGGTGGACTGATTCCGCGGAATACGTCAGTATGGAGCGTCGTTAGCACTCACTGAGTGAGAGTGCCAGGAGGAGCAAGTGCCGACCTATCAGTACCAGTGCACCGAGTGCGGCGAGGGCCTCGAGGCGGTGCAGAAGTTCACCGATGATGCCCTGACCGTGTGCCCGAGCTGCGACGGACGCCTCAAGAAGGTGTTCTCCGCGGTCGGCATCGTCTTCAAGGGTTCCGGGTTCTACCGGAACGACAGCCGCGGCTCCTCGTCGAGCAGCGCGCCGGCGTCGACGGCCTCGAAGTCGTCCGACTCCGCGTCGTCCTCGTCGTCGGGTTCGGACACGAAGACGAGCGCATCGTCGTCGTCCTCTTCGTCCGCCTCCTCCTCGTCGTCGGCCTCCGCGTCGGCCTCGTCGAGCGGTACCTCGGCCGCCTGAGCCCGCGTACGCCCCACCTGCTTTCTCACCGGACCCCGCCGAGACCACTCGGCGGGGTCCGGTCGTTTCCCCCGGGCAACACCCCTGCGGATACGGTGACCGCATGGTGAACGCACATACGGAAACGAACTCCGGTACGAGCACGGAGACGGGTACGGGTACGGCGGGGGCCGAGGGTTCCGCGGAGATCGGCGTCATCGGCGGCTCGGGCTTCTACTCCTTCCTGGAGGACGTCACCGAGGTCGCCGTGGACACCCCCTACGGGAAGCCGAGTGACTCGGTCTTCCTCGGCGAGCTCGGCGGCCGGCGGGTGGCCTTCCTGCCCCGCCACGGACGCGGCCACCACCTGCCGCCGCACCGCATCAACTACCGGGCCAACCTGTGGGCGCTGCGCTCCGTCGGGGTCCGGCAGGTGCTCGGGCCGTGCGCGGTGGGCGGGCTGCGGCCGGAGTTCGGGCCGGGCACGCTGCTCGTCCCCGACCAGCTGGTGGACCGCACCAAAGCCCGCGTGCAGACCTACTACGACGGTGAGACCCGGGCCGACGGGACCGTGCCGAACGTCGTCCACCTGGGCTTCGCCGACCCGTACTGCCCCGAGGGGCGCAGGGCGGCGCTCGCGGCGGCCCGGGGACGGGACTGGGAGCCGGTGGACGGCGGCACCCTGGTGGTGGTCGAGGGGCCCCGCTTCTCGACCCGCGCGGAGTCGCGCTGGCACGCGGCGATGGGCTGGTCCGTCGTGGGCATGACCGGGCACCCCGAGGCGGTCCTCGCCCGTGAGCTGGGGCTCTGCTACACGACGATGACCCTGGTGACCGACCTGGACGCGGGGGCCGAGGCGGGCGAGGGCGTCTCCCACGAGGAGGTACTCCAGGTGTTCGCGGCCAACGTGGACCGGCTGCGCTCGGTGCTGTTCGACGCGGTGGCCGGGCTGCCGAAGAGCGAGAGCCGCACCTGCACGTGCGCCCATGCGCTGGACGGGATCGACACGGGGATCGCGCTGCCGTAGCGGGGATGGCTGCCGCTCGGGCGGGGCGGAACTCACCGATCGGGTGACGGAGTTGTCCACAGTTCGAGGACTGTCCACAGGCCGCAGCGGGATCTGCTCGGACGCGGGAAAGTGAGGGGAGTTCGGCCGGTCACACCGGTCCGGACTCCCCTTTCCCTTGCGCATTTCCTTGCGCTCGTCCGCACTGATCCCAGGTGGTGCCATGTCCACTTCTTCCTCTCCCTCCCCCTGCCCCGCGCCGGTGCCCGCGCCGTGCGGGGTAGGGCCGTTCGGGCCCTTGCGGGTGCGGGGCGGTGGCGCGGCCCGGCTGCGGCGGATGGTGCGCCGACAGCGGCGTGCGGCGGCCGCGGGGCTCGCGCTGGCGGGCGCGGCGCTGGCGACCACGGGTCTGAGCAGCGCCGACGGAGTAGCCGGCCCGCCGGACGCTCCGCCGGGGTCGGGCCGGGCGCCGGTACGGCTGGTCTCCGCACCGGTCCGGATCGCGGATCCGGAGACGGTACGACTGCTGCGGCCGGGAGACCGGGTCGATGTGATCGCGGTGGGCGATACGGGCGGCGACGCACGCGTGGTCGCCCGCAGGGCGCGCGTGGCGAAGGTGCCGCAGACGACCGGACACCTCGGCGGCCACGCGGCAGACGGTGCGAGTGCGGGGGCGGGGGCCGGGGCTCTCGTGGTGTTGTCCGTGGAGCGGTCGACCGCCACGGCGCTGCTCGGCGCGGGCGCTTCGGGGCGGCTGGCCGTGGCGGTGTCCGATGCGAACTGACGCCCTGCCACCGGACCCGTGGGGCTCTGCGGATTGGACAGTAGCGTCTTCTCCCGCCTTAGGTGGCGGAGCACATGGCTCCACTCACCGCCCATGCGAAGGAAGGCTCACCTGTGAGCGAGAAGAAGGTCAGTCTGCTGGACGGCTTCAAGGCCTTCCTGATGCGCGGGAATGTGATCGACCTCGCGGTGGCTGTCGTCATCGGTGCCGCTTTCACCAACATCGTGAACGCGGTCGTCAAGGGCATCATCAACCCCCTGGTCGGTGCGTTCGGCACCCAGGACCTGGACAACTACAGCTCCTGCCTCCAGGGCCCGTGCACCACGGACCCGAAAACCGGGGAGATGGACGGGATCGAGATCCTGTGGGGCTCGGTGCTCAGCGCCACCCTCAGCTTCCTGATCACCGCTGCCGTCGTGTACTTCCTGATGGTGCTGCCGATGGCCAAGTACCTGGCCAGGCGGGCGGCGATGCAGGCCGCCAGGGAAGGCGTGCAGGAGACGATCGAGGTGAGCGAGCTGGAGGTGCTGAAGGAGATCCGCGACGCCCTTGTCGCCCAGCGCAACGGTGGCGGGCCCGGCTTCCCCGGGCCGGACTCGGGCGACGGCCCGGGCGGGACCGGCGGGGCTGCCGCGGGTCCGCGCGAGGGCCGGTAGCCCTCCGGGCGACCGCTCAGATGTGGTGGGGCGGCTTCTCGTCCAGGAAGCGCGCGAGGTCCGCGGCGCTGCCGCCCGTGAGAGGCCGCTCGCCCCACCCCTGGTCCGTATCGTCCGCGGACTGCCGGTCCAGCGGATCGTCGAAGATCAGAACCGGCTTGGGCTTCGGTTCCTGGTGCGGCTGCTCCTGTGGCTGCTGCTGCTTCGCATCACGCGGTCGGGGGGCGGGGGCGGCGCTCATGTCTCCAGGGTACGGCGGCTCGCCACGGGGGGTGAGCCGCCGTGGGGCCGGGCGGCGGGCGTCAGCGGTCCTTCGGGTCGACGAGCCACAGGCCGAGCACGACGAGGAACGACAGGCAGAGGAAGCCGGCCCCCCACCAGGCCGTGCCGGTATTGCCCTCCATCCACTCGTCGATCAGGACCGTCAGCCCCCAGAGCTGGCCGATGACGACGGTCATGGCCAGGGCGAGCCGGGCGGTCAGTTTCGAGGAGCGCTCGGGGTCCTGGTCGGTGCCCGCTCCGGGCCCGGGGCCGGTGTGCCGGACGCGGGGATCGCCGTATCCGCTGGTGGGGCGGATCTGCGGATACCGCTCGTGGACGGGCCGGTTCAGCGCGGGGTCGGTGCTGCCGGGGTGGTAGGTGGGGTAGTGGCTGCCCGGGGGCGGCAGCGGCTGCTCGGGGTGCGGGGTGTCGCTCATGCCCGCCTGCCCGGGTTCTCGGCGACGGCGGACGTCGCACCGGTGCTCCGGTTGCGGGCTCGTGCCCCGGCGGCCCGGGGCGGGGCCTCGGCTCCGTCGGCGCCCGGGCAGCCGATACGGGCGGCCAGCTCGGGGCGCTCGCCGCCGAGCTGGCGGCAGAGGCCCTCCTCGACGCTCTCGCCGGAACGGGTGGTCCCCACCGCCCAGACGCTTCCGTCGGCCTGCTCGATGACCACGACCTTGGGCAGCCCACGCGGTGGCGGCCCGGCGGTGACCTCGCCGGACCGGGCATCGAAGACTCCCTCGTGGCACGGGCAGTACAGCTCGCCCTCCGTGCCCCGGTCCTTGCGCCAGAGCACGGCGCAGGCGAGGTGGGTGCAGACGGCGGAGTAGCCGACGAGAGTGCCGTCGTCGAGACGGACGGCGACGGCCCGGTCCTCCTCGCCGGGGTAGCGGAAGGCGATCGATTCGCCGGGCAGGAGCCGGCCGGCGATGCGCTTCGGCTCGGGGGCCTTGCCCTCCTCGCCGTCGCCGTGGCGGTGGAGGATGCCCGCGGCCACCCCGATGCCGCCGACTGCGAGTCCGCCGGAGACGGTGGTGACGATCCGGAGGTAGTCCCGCCGGGTGGTGAGGGAGTCGGCGGCGATCCGGTCCTGGAGCGCCTCGCGCGGGTCTCCTCCGGCGGGGTGCTCGCCGGCCGGCTGCTGGTCGGTGACGCTCATCGGCGGACGTCCTTCCCGTTGATCTCGACGACGGGAAGACCGCCGGGGACCGGCCACTGGACCCGTTCGGCGGGGACGACCATGGCCACGCCGGTGCGGACCTCGGTCTCGCCGAAGACGAAGGTGTCGGCGACCTGGACGCCGGGGCGCTCCGCCTGGAGCTCCTCGACGGTTCCGTAGAAGAGCGCTCCGGTCGGGCAGACGGTGGCGCACATGGGGGCGAGGCCGTAGGCGGTGCGGTCGTAGCAGAGGTTGCACTTCATCTGCAGCTTCGCCTGGAGATCGATCTTCGGTACGCCGAAGGGGCAGGCGTTGACGCAGTTGGAGCAGCCGATGCAGCGGGTGGTGTCGGCCTGCTGCACCACACCGTCCGCGGTCACCAGGATCGCGTCGGCGGGACAGACCTCGGCGCACGGGGCGATTGGGTCCTCGCAGTGCATGCAGACGGTCGGAAGGGAGGCGACGGACTGGCCCTCGTCGGTGTAGTCGAGGTGGATCATCGATTTGCCGCGGTGCGAGTCGCATTCGCGGCATGCGGAGACACAGGCCTGGCAGCCGATGCAGCGCCCCGGGTCGATGAAGATCGTTCTGCCCATCATGGGGCCTCAGCTCCTCTCCGAGGTGCCACGGCCCTGGGGGGCCGTGGGAGGCAGCGGGTCGGTACGGGAGACCTGGGTCTCCGGGTAGGCGACATGGCCGGGGGCGACCGGCGGGGCGGGGACCTCGTCGATCCGCTCGGCGTGCTCGATGCGGCAGGCGCACACCTTGTACTCGGGGATCTTGGAGCGGGGGTCGAGGGCGTCGATGGTGAGGGCGTTGGCCGCGGTGGGGACGGGCCAGTGGTACGGGACGAACACGGTGTCGGGGCGGATCGCCTCGGTGACCAGGGCGGGGAAGACCTCGCTGCCGCGCCGGGTGACGACGCGGACGGGTTCGCCGTTACGGAAGCCGTGGGAGGGGTGGATCTCGGCCCAGGGGCGCGGGGTCTGTTCGACGAGGGCGCCGAGCCTGCGGGTCTGGTTGCCGGAGAGGAAGTGGGCCACGGTGCGGCCGGTGGTGAGCGACATGGGGTGCTCGTCGTCGTACGGGTCCATCGGCGGGTGCCACTCGACGACCTGGAGGTGGATCTTGCCGTCGGGGTGGTAGGTCTTCCCGTCCTCGAAGAGGCGCGGGGTGCCGGGGTGGTCGGTGGTGGGGCAGGGCCAGGCGATGCCGCCGGTCTCCTCCAGCCGTTCGTAGGTGATGCCGTAGTAGTCGTTGACGGTGCCGGCGGAAGCAACGCGCAGCTCGTCGAAGACCGACCGGGAGTCGGGGAAGTCGAACTTGTCACCCGCACCGAGTCGGCGGGCGAGTTCGCACATCACCCAGGTGTCGGTGCGGACGCCGGGGGGCGGGTCCTGGGCCTTGTTGTGCTTGACCACGCGGGCTTCCGCGTTGGCCATCACGCCTTCGTCCTCGGCCCAGGTGGTGACGGGGAAGACGACATGGGCGTTGGCGGCGGTCTCGGAGAGGAAGAAGTCGAATTGCGCGTGGAACTCGGTGGTGTCGTACCCCTCCTTGACCACCCGGTAGTTGGGCAGGGAGACGAAGGGGTTGTTGCAGATGCCGATCAGGCCGCGGATCTCGCGGCGCTGCATCTGCCAGACCATTTCCATCATGGAGGTCCCGGCGGGCGGGAGTTCGGACTCCTCGATGCCCCAGATCTCGCAGATCTGGCGGCGGTGCTCCTCGTTCATGATGGAGCGTCCGCCGGGGAGGAGGTCGGACTTCTGGCCGTGCTCGCGGCCGCCCTGTCCGTTGCCCTGGCCGGTGAGGGTGCCGTAGCCGGCGCCGGGTTTGCCGATGTGGCCGGTGGCGGCGCAGAGGTTGATCACGGAGAGGCAGTTCTCGACGCCCTGCGAGTGGTGCTCGATGCCTCGGGCGTGCCAGGCCATGGCCTTGGGGGCGCGGGCGAAGGCCCGGGCGACCTGGACGATCTGCCCCGCGGGGATGCCGCAGATCGCGGCGGCGCGGGAGGGCGGGTATTCGGCGGCCTTGGCCTTGAGCTCCTCCCAGCCGGTGGCGTGGTCGGCGAGGAAGTTCTCGTCGGTGAGCCCTTCCTCGATGACGACGTTCAGGACGGAGGTGAAGAAGGCGGAGTCGGTGCCGGGCTTGAGGGCCACGTGGATGTCGGCGGTCCGGGCGATGGCGGTCTCGCGCGGGTCGATGACGATGAGGCTGGCCCCGCGGTCCCGGGCTCCCCAGACGTACTGGGTCATCACGGGGAAGCACTCGCCGACGTTGGAGCCCGCGATGAGCAGGCAGTCGGTGAGGAGGATGTCGGAGAAGGGGTTGCCGGCCCGGTCGATGCCGAAGGCCAGTTTGTTGGCGCCCGCGGCACTGACCATGCAGAGGCGGCCGTTGTAGTCGACGTGCCGGGACTTGAGGGCGACCCGGGCGAACTTGCCCACCAGATAGGTCTTCTCGGAGAACAGGCTGGCCCCGCCGAGGAGCCCGAAGGCGTCGTTGCCGTACGTCTGCTGGATGCGCTTGACCTCGGAGACGGTGAAGTCGAGCGCCTCCTCCCAGGAAACCTCGCGGAACTCCTCGTCGCGGGAGCGGCGCATCAGCGGGGCGGTGAGCCGGTCGGGGTGGTTGACCTGCTGGTAGGCGTTGATGCCCTTGGGGCAGAGCCGCATCCGGTTGATGTCGTGGTTGCGGGGTTCGACGCCGAAGACCTTGCCGCCGCGGTCCACGCGCAGATACATCCCGCACTGGACGCCGCAGAAGCAGCAGTGGGTGGGCACCAGCGTCTCGCCGTTCTGGTCGGCGTGCCACTGGTCGGCCGGGATGCCGCCCGCGTCGCGGAAGGCGCGGGTGCCGGGAGGAGCGAGGGAGGGATCCAGGGGGATGAAGGTGCGGCGGTCGGCGGCAGCTCGCGGCTCCGCGGTCACCGGATCTCTCCGAGAGTGCCTCGGCCTGCAGGCCGGGGAGGAATCGGACTCCCGCAAAGCTGGGCAGGAGTAGCCGAATCGCACTCAGGCTGATTCGTCGCCTTCCACGACGGCGCGGTAGTCACCCTCGATGCGGTGAAGGATTTCGGAGTTGAGTGACCTCCGGTTCGCCTTGGCCTGTGCCGTGAGCCAGGCATGCAGGTCGGAGGGCAGGCGGAGCGTGATACGGGTTTCTTCATGATTCACACCTCAATCATAGTGGTAAAGTAGTGTCATGACGACACGATGGCAGGCAGGTGAGGAGTCAGGGCACGCCCGGTTCACCTATCGCCTTCGCGTGTCGTCGACCGCACTCACTGGCCTGGGCGCCGAATGGGCGCGCTGCCGGTGGGTGTGGAACGAATGCGTGGCCATGTCCCGCAAGATCCACGATCTGAACAAGGGCGCCGCCGGCAAGATGACGTGCGGTCCGGCGCAGCTCGACAAGATGCTGACCGAGGCCCGCACCTCCATGGGGTGGCTGCGCGAAGGCTCCTCGGTCCCGCAGCAACAGACCATCCGCGACTTCGGCAAGTCCCGCGCCAAAGCCTTGAAGGACATCAAGGCCAAGTTGCCGATGCGCCAACGCGCCGGGATGCCCCGGACCAAGCGCAAGCGCGACGCGTTGCCGTCGCTGAACTACACGCGGCGCGGCTTCCGCCTCAAGGACGGTCGCCTGCACCTCGCCGGCGGCATCGCCTTGACCGCGGTGTGGTCCCGCAGCCTGCCCGCCGATCCCACCTCTGTCCGGGTGTACCGCGACAGCCCCGGCCACTGGTACGCCTCGTTCGTCGTGGGGACGGCCACCCAGCCGCTGCCCGCGACGGGCCGGGCGATCGGTATCGACTGGGGCGTCAAGGAGACCGCCGCCACCACCAGCGACGCCCACGACCTTCCGCACGCCCAGCACGGCAGAAACGCCGCGGCTCGCCTTGCCCGGCACCAGAAGCAAATGGCGAGACGGAAGCCCGCGCGCGGAGAGGCCGCATCGAAGGGCTACCGGGCGGCGGCCCGCGCGGCGGCCAAGGTCCACAAGAAGGTCGCCCGACAGCGCCAGGACACCGGTCGCAAGTGGGCCAGGGCGGTCGTGCGTGACTTCGACCAACTCGCCGTCGAGGACTTCCGCCCCCGGTTCCTCGTGAAGCCGACGATGGCGCGCAAGGCCGCCGATGCCGCGGTCAGCGCGACCAAGACCCCGCTGACCGAGATGGCCCGCAAATACGGCCGTACCCTGCACCTCGTGCACCCGGCCCACACCACGATGGACTGCGCACAGTGCGGTGCGAGAACCAAGCACGCACTTCCCCTCTCCGAACGAACCTACGCTGCACTGCGTGCGGAGCCGTGTCCCCCAGGGACAAGAATTCCGCCCGCGTGATGCTCGTCCGGGCTGGTCTCAACCCGGCTGGTGCTGATGGTGGAAGTCCTCCCGGAGCGCCGCTCCCAGAGGCAGCCTGAGCCAGGAATCCGCCGGCTTCAGCTGGGGGAGGATGTCAATTGAAGCCCTTCTTGACATGGGAGAGGTAGGCGCTGCCGCGCAGCACCCGCTTGCAGCGCGGGCAGTATTCGGCCCAGGCGTCGAAGTCGAGGCGGAGGTCGCGCATGGTGCCGCGCAGGTTCTCGACGTAGGGCCCGGTGTCGATGGGTTCCTCGCAGCGGCGGCAGGCGAACACTTCGTCGTCCTTGCGGCCGGTGTACTTGAACAGCTGCATGCCGACCGCGGCCGGGCGCTGGACGATGTGGAAGAACTTGCCGAACGGGATGTAGATCAGGGTGAAGACCACCGAGACCATGTGCAGGATCGCCAGGAACTGGTAGCCGCCGCCGTGCAGGAAGACCGAGGAGAAGGTGAGCAGCAGGCCCGTCACGGAGATGACGATGAGGGCGATCAGCGGCACCAGGTCGTAGGCGAAGCGCTGGCCGGTGACGGCGCCGCGGTCCTTCATCCGGCGCCACAGGAAGTACGAGGCGCCGGGGATGACGAGGACGGCGGCGATGTCCAGGCCGTGGAACATCAGCCAGCCGAGCACGTTGAGCGAGTCGAAGCCGAGGATCTTGAAGCCCCAGATCCGCATCTCGTAGCCGGGGCCCGAGCCGGTGCCGGAGG
This sequence comes from Streptomyces sp. NPDC058375, assembly GCF_042723425.1. Classification (NCBI taxonomy): domain Bacteria; kingdom Bacillati; phylum Actinomycetota; class Actinomycetes; order Kitasatosporales; family Streptomycetaceae; genus Streptomyces; species Streptomyces sp. NPDC058375. The sequence continues at coordinate 26,928 of NZ_JBHXJG010000032.1, forward strand.
TGAAGGTGAACCAGCCCCAGGTGAGCGGGAAGGTGATCAGGGCGGCGAGGATGCAGCCCCAGAAGATCAGCTGATGGGCGGCCCAGCGGGCGTGGGAGCGGGCCCCGAGGAACTTCTGGAAGCCCAGATAGGTGGCGATCATCTTCGGCAGGGCGGTGGGGGCCCGGCGGAAGTTCTCGTACGAGAAGAGGCTGCGCCAGCCCTGTTTGAAGAGGCGTCGGGCGCCAGGGGCGGAGATCCAGACGGTGTACCGGTAGGCGACGCCGAAGGCGAGGAAGACCGTGGCCACGGCGTAGGGGAGGAGGGCCGAGTCGAAGTTGCGGAGCATCCGGCTGCCGAGCACGATCGCGAGGATCAGGAGGACGGAGACAGCCACTCCGGCGAGCGTGGCCCGGGTGGTGACGGACCGGGGGCCGGTCGGTGCGGGGGGCGTGGCCGCAGGGCCTCCGGGGGCGGGGGGCTCGGCTGCTGCGGTGGCTTCTGAGGGCTCGGTCACCCGGCCACCGTAGGACCGTTTGGGCGGATTGAACCCCTTTTAGGGGGTGAGTGGGTGACCGGGTCGCCCGGACAGTCGCAAGGGTCGTCTTGCCCGGACCGGGTCGGTCCGCGCAGAGTCGCCTTGCCCGGGCCGGGTCCGCGCACCCCGCTCGCGTCTGGTCCGCGCGCCCTGCCGGGCGAGGCTCGCGTCCCGCCCCGGGGCGCCGGTACGTTCGAGGCGCATCGGCCCGTGCTCGCCCGCGGGCCGCGAGCCCGACCGGAGGAGCCGCACGATGACCCGCCAGGACAAGGCCCCCGACCTCCCGTCCCTGCTGGACGCGCTGACCGATGTGGCGGGGATCCGGGTCGGCCATGCCGAGGTCACCGGCGTCGGCGCGTTGAGCGGCACGACCGTCGTCCTGGCGCCTGAGGGCGGGGCGGTGGCCGCCGTGGACGTACGGGGCGGAGGGCCGGGCACGCGGGAGACGGACGCGCTGGACCCGCGCAACCTGGTGCAGCGGGTCGACGCCGTGGTCCTCACGGGTGGCAGCGCCTACGGGCTCGACGCCGCGTCCGGCGTGATGGCGTGGCTGGAGGAGCAGGGCCGGGGCGTCCGGGTAGGCGCCGGACCCACCCAGGTGGTGCCGGTCGTCCCGGCCGCCGCCCTCTTCGACCTCGGCCGGGGCGGCGACTGGCGGGCCCGCCCCGACGCGTCGACCGGCCGCGCCGCGGTGGAGGCCGCGGCCGCCACGGGGCCCGGGGAGCCCGTCGCCGAGGGCGGGGTGGGCGCGGGCGCCGGAGCCGTGGCCGGGCAGCTGAAGGGCGGCATCGGCACGGCGAGCGTCCGGCTCGGATCCGGAGTCACCGTGGCCGCGCTCGTCGCGGTGAACGCGGCGGGCTCGGTGGTCGATCCGCGGACCGGCGTGCTGTTCGGGGAGTACGGGGCCGGGGAGCCGCCCGCGTACCCCCCGGCCGAGGTCCACGCGGCGGCGGAGCGGCGTCTCGCGCGGGAGCGGGAAGCGGCGGAGGCGGCCGGGGGCGGGGTTCCGCCGTTCAACACGACGATCGCGGTCGTCGCCACGGACGCGGACCTGACCCGGGCGCAGGCCCAGAAGCTGGCGGGCACCGCCCACGACGGCCTGGCGCGCGCGGTGCGCCCGGTCCACCTGCTGACCGACGGGGACACCGTGTTCACGCTGGCCACCGGGCAGGCGCCGGTGCCGCCCGGGGATCCGGTCGCCGTCAACGAGATCCTGGCGGCGGGCGCCGACGTCCTGGCGCGGGCCATCGTGAAGGCGGTCCGCGCGGCCCGGAGCAGCGCGGGGCCGGGCGGCACGCTCCTGTCGTACACGGAGCTGTACGGAGACGGGGAGGAGTGATCGCGAGCATCGCCGGCGCGGACATGAGGGCGGGCCCGAACGGCAGGACCCAGGGGGGCGCGCGGCGCGGGCGAAGGGCGCGCGGGCGGTCGACTTACCGTCCGCGCAAGGGAGTTCACCCCAACCGCCCGAAATGCACCGGGAACAGGCGGGGAACTTTCTGCGTGCGCCCTACGTTTTTACCAACCCCGGTCACGATGTCGGACCCAGGGACTACGTTAAGCACGCATCAAGTGACACGCGGCGACGGCCTGGAGACACCACCTTGAGCGATCCGTACGAGACAACCGAGCACCACCTCGACCGACTCCTGCGACGCGCCCTGAACTCCTTCGACCTCCCCGACAGCACGGTCGACCGTCTCGGCACCGCGCTCGCCCACAGCAGTTCGCTGCACTCCTCGCACCACAGCTCCGTACTGCACCGCGAGACCTACCGTCACACGTATCTCCTCGCCGACGGCTCCGCCCTCACCCTGTGGGAGCTGGTGCAAAGCGGAGGCCGGGACGTGCGGGCCCCGCGCCGGCACGAGCTGTACGACGACGAGGGCGACGCCCGCATCGCCGCGTCCCGGCTCGCCGGGAGCCTCTGCGACTCCCCGGCCTTCGGCGACGAGGGGATGCGGGAGGCGCAGGGGGAACTGGAGATGCTGACGGTCCTGATGTCCGCCCCGCCGACCCCGCTCCCCCGGACGTACGCCCCCGACAACTCCGCGGACCACGCCCGCCGGGTACTGCGCCGCGCGGAGAACGACGACCGGCCGGGCGAGCGGAAGGCGCGGCTGCTCCGGTCCGCCTTCGCCCACCACATCACCCAGATCTTCGGGCGTCAGTGCCACGTCGACGGCCGGCCCGCCGGGTTCACGCTCTACGAGCACGCGTTCCTGCTGCTGGACGGCAGCGAGACGAGCCTGTGGGAGGTCGAGCACACGGCGACGCCGGACGGCCGCCACATGTGCGAGGTGTACGAGGACGAGCACACTGCCCGCGCGGCGATGGAGAGCCGCACCCGGATCTGCTGACCCGGCCCGATCCCCCTGCCGTGCCGGTCAGTTCGCGCTGCCGTGCCGGTCAGTTCGCGCTGCCGTGCCGGTCAGTTCGCGTCGCCCTCCACGTGGGCGCGCGGCCGGGCGGGCAGGGCGAACATCACCAGGAAGATCACCGAGAGCACCCCGACCACCCACCACAGCGACTGCTGGAACGCGTCGACGAACGCCGGGCCGACCGCCTCCGGAACCGTCCGGTCGCCGACCGCGCCGAAGAAGACGACGGACACCAGACCGAGGCCGAGCGCCGTCCCCATCTGCTGCACGGTGTTGATCAGGCCGGACGCCGAACCGGCATGCTCCTTGGGTACTTCGGAGAGCACCGCGTCCGTCAGCGGAGCCACGATCAGCCCCATCCCGACGCCCATGACCACCAGCGGGACGGCCATCTGCCAGGACGTGATGCCCATGCCGTATTGCTCGCTCTCCCAGAGGTAAATCAGCAGCCCGGCGATCATGAGAAGCGCTCCGGCCTGGAGGACCTTGCGGCCGAAGCGGGGCACCAGCTTCTGCACGGAGATTCCGGCGGCCACCGAGACGGCTACGGAGAACGGGATGCCCGTCGTGCCGGCGCGCAGCACGCTCCAGCCGAGGCCCGTCTGCATGTAGAGGGTCCAGACCAGGAAGAAGATGCCGAGGCCGATGCCGAAGGTCAGCTGCACGGCGATGCCTGCGGCGAAGCTCTTCACCCGGAACAGGGACAGCTCGATCAGCGGCGAGCCGTCGGTCAGCGCCTTCCGCCGCTGGTGGGCGACCAGCGCCGCGAAGACGAACAGGCTGCCCACCATGGACAGATGGCCCCAGAGCGGCCAGTCCAGCTCGTGCCCCCGGGTGAGCGGGTAGATGAGCATCAGCATGGCCAGGGTGATCAGGGCGACGCCGGGCAGGTCGAGACGGACCGCCTTGGGGGCCTTGGACTCGGTGATGAACTTCGCGCCGAGGATCAGCCCGGCGATGCCGACGGGCAGGTTGATCAAGAAGATCGGCCGCCAGCCGAGCCCGAAGAGGTCCCACTCGGTGAGCAGGGCGCCCAGCAGCGGACCGGAGACCGCGCCGAGCCCGACGACCGCGCCGAAGAGGCCGAAGACCTTGCCGCGCTCGTGGGCCGGGAAGGTGGCGTGCACGATCGAGAGGACCTGGGGCACCATCAGGGCCGCCGTCGCGCCCTGGAGGATGCGGGCGGCGACCAGGATGTCGGGGCCGGGCGCGAAGCCGCACAGAGCCGAGGCGAGCGTGAACCCGCCGATCCCGATGAGGAACAGCCGCTTGCGCCCGTAGATGTCGCCGAGCCGGCCGCCCGTGATCAGCCCGGCGGCGAACGCGAGCGCGTAACCGGCGGTGATCCACTGGATCGCGGAGACGGAGGCCCCGGTCTCGCGCGTGATGCTGGGGATCGCGATGTTGACGATCGTGACGTCGACCAGGTCCATGAACGCCGCGGTCATCACGATGGCGAGCGCGAACCAGCGACGCCGGTCGGCCGGGGCGGGCGCGGGCGCGGCCGGTGTCTTCACCGGGGCGGGCGGTACGGGCGGGGCGGACGGTGCGAGGTGCGCCGCCGTGGGAGGCGGGGGTGCGGAAGAAGGCATGGGAGGAACCTAGGCAGCCATTAGGTCAGATCATGACCTGATGGTTCGGCATCCTGGGGCCATGTCCGACACCCCCGCACGCCTGCTGAAACTGCTGTCGCTCCTCCAGGCCCCCCGCGAGTGGCCGGGCGGTGAGCTGGCCGAGCGGCTCCACGTCAGCCCGCGCACGATCCGCCGGGATATCGACCGGCTGCGCGACCTCGGCTACCCGGTCGAGGCCTCGCGCGGCTCGGTGGGCGGCTATCGGCTAGTGGCGGGCGCCGCCATGCCGCCGCTCCTGCTGGACGACGAGGAGGCGGTGGCCATCGCGGTCGGGCTGCGGGCCGGGGCGGGGCACGCGATCGAGGGCGTCGACGAGGCCTCCGTACGAGCGCTGGCGAAGCTGGAACAGGTGCTCCCTTCCCGGCTGCGGCACCGGGTCTCCGTGCTCCAGAACGCCACGGTGCCGCTGACCCGGGGCGACGGCGCCACCATCGACCCGCGGACCCTGACGACGCTGGCCTCGGCGGCCACCGGGCGGGAGCGGCTGAGGTTCACGTACCGCAGCGGCGACGGCGCCCGGACGAAGCGGCAGGTCGAGCCGTACCGGCTGGTGAGCACCGGGCAGCGCTGGTACCTGGTGGCGTACGACATCGGCCGGGAGGACTGGCGTACGTTCCGGGTCGACCGGGTCGGCGAGCCGTACGCGACGGGGGCGCGGTTCACGCCGAGACCGCTGCCGGTCGAGGGCGCGGGGCGCGGCGGCGAGGGCGCGGGGCGTGATGCGGAGAGCGGCGGCAGCGGCGGGGACGCGGCGAGGTTCCTGGCGCGGTCGATCCGGCGGATGCAGCCGGAGCTGCTCCTCGATGTGTGGTTCGGGGCGCCGGCGGAGTTCGTGGCGGCGCGGCTGCCCGGGATCCTCGGCGCGCCCGTGCCGGACGGGGAGGGCGGCTGCCGGCTGCGGGCCTCGTGCGCCGATTCGCTGGAGTGGGTGGCGCTGCGGCTGGCGCTGGTGGACTGCGAGTTCTCCGTACACGGGCCGCCGCAGCTGGTGGCGTACCTGGAGACCCTCGGCGCCCGGCTGACCCGTGCCGCCCGCCCCGGCCAGGGCGAGGGGCCGGAGAGCGAGGGGCCGGAGGGCGAGGGGCCGGAGGGCGAGGGGCCGGAGGGGGCCGGCTCGCGGGCTCCCCTGAACAGGGGTGAGCCCCGACGCCGGGGGGGGTGGGCGCCGGGGCTCAGCTCAGGGACCGGTGAAAAACCGGTCGGGTGACCGGAATGACCCGGTCGGTCGGCCGGTGCGAACCGGCTTGATGGGGAGATTACGGGTTATTGGCTCACGCCGCAGCGTCAAAGCCCGTGTCGTGAGCCATCCGCTTCAATTCGAGCAGTGCGTGCTTCTCTATCTGGCGGATCCGCTCCCGCGTGAGGCCGTGCTGCTTGCCCACTTCGGTCAGGGTCCGCTCGCGCCCGTCCTCGATGCCGTACCGCATCTTGATGATCGAGGCGGTCCTGTTGTCGAGCTTGCCGATCAGGTCCTCCAGCTCCTCACTGCGGAGCAGGGTCATCACCGACTGCTCGGGCGAGACGGCGGAGGTGTCCTCCAGCAGGTCGCCGAACTGGGTGTCGCCGTCGTCGTCCACGGACATGTTGAGGCTGACCGGGTCGCGGGCCCAGTCCAGGACGTTGCCGACGCGCTCGGCGTTGGAGTCGAGCTCGGCGGCGATCTCCGCGTGCTCCGGGTCGCGCCCGTGCTCGCGGTTGAACTCGCGCTGGACGCGGCGGATCCGGCCGAGCTCCTCCACCAGGTGGACGGGAAGCCGGATCGTGCGGGACTGGTCGGCGATGGACCGGGTGATGGCCTGCCGGATCCACCAGGTCGCGTACGTGGAGAACTTGAAGCCCTTGGCGTAGTCGAACTTCTCGACCGCGCGCACCAGGCCCGCGTTGCCCTCCTGGATCAGGTCGAGCAGGGGGAGTCCCGCGCGCGGGTAGCGGCGGGCCACGGCCACGACGAGCCGGAGGTTGGAACGGATGAATATGTCCTTGGCGCGCTCGCCCTCGGCGACCAGCGCCTCCAGCTCCTCACGCTTCGCGTCACCGGCGGCGCTTTCCACCTCGCCGTCGAGGATCTGCTGGGCGTAGACGCCCGCCTCGATGGTCTGCGAGAGGTCGACTTCCTTGGCGGCGTCGAGCAGCGGTGTGCGGGCGATCTCGTCCAGGTACATGCCGACCAGGTCGCGATCGGCGATCTCCCCGCCCACGGCGCGAACACTGCTTGCCCGGTCGGTCCCACCGGAGGCGGCGGACGTACGACGGGCGACGGCACGGGTTGCCATGCGAGCTCCCTTGCTGAGTAGGTCGCGACACCCTTTCGGGTGCCCTGCATCCGATGGAAACAACGACTGGAATCCGGACAGAATTCCCATGCGGCACATTCATTTTCGTGATCATGCAGTACCCTGTCCGGCTCGAACCGCTGGACGTCGCTCCCGGATTCCGCCGGACGCGCAGGTCAGAGCCGGTGCCGGGGGCGATCGGACCCCTTTCCGGCTCTCCGGCCGGGTACCCGGAATCGGCGCGCCTATGAGACCGCGGTCATCCACGCGCCCCTCTCCTCCCCCGACCGGCCGACCGACCGACCGGCCCCGGCCCACCGGCCCACCGGCCCACCGCCCGGAGGGCCGTGCTCCCGCTCCGGAAGACGGATTGGGTGGCGTTCGGGTTGCTCAGCGCCGCTCGGGGCGCCCGCGATGTGCCGGGCCGGAGACCGCAGGGCCCGGGAGCCGGCACTTGGGACCTAGGGCCACCGCCCGATCCGGCCGGTAACCGCGGGCCGGCGGTCCGGGGCCCCGGACCGAGGCCGGCCGGGGCCGCAGCCCGATCCGCTCCGGCCCGCGCGTGCCTAGCGTGATCGGCATGGACGACACCACGGGCACCCTCGACGAAGCACTGGAGCGCATCCACCTCTCGGGGCCGGAGCGCGACGGCTGGCTCAGCAATCACGCGCCGATGGCCGTGGAGGCCTTGGTCCGGCACGGCCGGGCGGCGGCCGTACACCGCTGGCTGGACCGTTACGGCCCGAAGCTGGAGGAGATGCCGGTCGGCACCGGCACCCCCGTGACCGTGCGGAACTGGCACGAGGCGCTGGGCGACCCGCGCCGCGTCGCCGACTGGACGGTGTACTTCGAGCGGGAGACGGCCGAGCGTCCCTGGCGTGACGTCCTCGTCGAGTGGTGGCCCCGGCTGCTGCCGGGCATCGCGGCGGGCGCCACGCATCCGGTGATCCGGGTGGGCCACTCCGTACGGACCCTGCTGGCGGGCGAGGAGAGTGCCCCGCGCGTCCGGGAGCTGGCCCACGCCCTCGGCTACTGGGCCGCCCGGCATCAGCCGCTCCCCGCCCTGACCTCGCTCGGCCCGGCCCCGAGCGCGGCGGCGGCGCTGGACCGGGTGCCACTGGTGCCCGAGCAGAGCGGCGGCATCCGGGACCGGTTCGCGCAGCTGACCGCCTTCCCGGACTGGCCGGGACCGCTTCCCGGGCAAGAGCCGGGGCGGCTTGCCGAGCAAGGACCGGGGCAGGGCTCCGCCTCCGCGCCGGCCCGGGAACCCGCCCCGGCCCGGGAACCCGCCCCGGCCCGGGAGACCGCGTCCGCCGAGGCGGCCCGGTCCGCGCTCCGGGAGCTGGTGCGGGCCTCCACGCACCGGTACGCGACCCACGCGCACGGCGCGCCGATCATGCTGGTCCACGCGGCGACCGCGCCCAACGCGGTCCTGCGCACCCTGCCCGCCCTGCCCGGCGAGCTGTGGGCGCCCAGCCTGCGGGCCGCCTGGGCGGCGAGCGCGGCGGTCACCGCCGCCTACGCGCCCCGGGACGCGGCCCCGGCCCCTGCGGGGGCCACGGATGCGACGAACGCCTCGGAGCTGTTCGCCCGGGCGGCGGCACACGGGGACGACCACACCATCAAGTTCACCGACACGGCTCTGGATGTGGGCGACGCGCTCGCGTTCTCCGCCGCCCGGCGCGCGATCGAGCTGAACCCGCCGGTGTAGGGGGTCTCGCCCCTCAGCCGAACTGCACCGAGCGCTTCGCCAGCCCCATCCAGAAGCCGTCGATGACGCTCCGCCCCCGGTCCAGCTCGCCCTCCGCCGCGCCCAGCGTCACGAACAGCGGTGCGAAGTGCTCGGTGCGGGGGTGGGCCAGCTTCCCGGCCGGGGACGTGTGCTCGAAGTCGATCAGCGCGTCGATGTCCTGGGCCCGCAGCGCGCGGTCGCCCCAGTCGTCGAACTCCGCCGACCAGCCGGGAACCCCGCCGCCGGTGTGCCGCAGCGCGGCCAGGTTGTGGGTGAAGAAGCCGCTGCCGACGATGAGCACGCCCTCGTCGCGCAGGGGGGCGAGCTTGCGTCCGACGTCCATCAGCTTCTGCGGGTCGAGGGTGGGCAGGGAGATCTGCAGTACGGGGATGTCGGCGTCGGGGAACATCTCCACCAGCGGTACGTACGCGCCGTGGTCGAGGCCCCGGTCCGGGATGTCCTGGACCGACGTACCGGCGCCGCGCAGCAGCTTGCGGACGCTGTCGGCGAGCCCCGGCGCGCCGGGGGCTCCGTACCGCACCGCGTAGTAGTGCTCAGGGAAGCCCCAGAAGTCGTACACGAGCGGCATCGTCTCGGTGGCTCCCAGCGCGAGCGGGGCCTCCTCCCAGTGGGCGGAGACCATGAGGATCGCGCGGGGGCGGGGCAGACCCGCGGACCAGGCGGCGAGTTCGCCGGGCCAGACGGGGTCGTCGGCCAGCGGCGGCGCGCCGTGCGAGAGGTAGAGGGCGGGCATGCGCTCCGCGGTGGCTGTCATGGCACTCCCCATCCACTGGACGCGGAACTCGGGGCGCCGGGCACCGCGTTGGATGCACAGGGCACTGGTTCCGGTCACGAGTTCGTCAGAGCAGGAATTCCCCGAGGTCATCCGGGGGATCGTTGTTCAGGGGTCCTGCGGGACTCTGCGGGAATTCCTTCGGATCCCCTGCGGGGCCTCCTGGGGCAGGCTTCTTGAATCTTCAAGTTCCTAGCTGTGGAGACCTTAGCTCTATCTAGTTAAACTTTCAAGAAAAGGTCGTACAGTGGAGTCCATGACCACGGCATCCACCAGCGCACCGCGTTGGCTCACCGACGAGGAGCAGCGCGTCTGGCGCGCCTATCTGCATGCCACCACGCTGCTGGAGGATCACTTCGACCGCCAGTTGCAGCGCGATGCCGGTATGCCGCACACCTATTACGGGCTGCTCGTCCAGCTCTCCCAGGCCCCCCGCCGCCGGATGCGGATGACGGAGCTGGCCCGGAACGCGAAGATCACCCGTTCCCGGCTCTCGCACGCCATCGCCCGGCTGGAGAAGAACGGCTGGGTGCGCCGCGAGGACTGCCCCTCCGACAAACGCGGCCAGAACGCGGTGCTCACCGAGGACGGCCTCGACATGCTGCGCCGGTCGGCTCCGGGCCATGTGGAGGCCGTACGGCAGGCGATGTTCGACCGGCTCACGCCCGAGCAGGTGAGCAGCCTCGGGGAGATCATGCGGACGCTCGCCACCGGTCTGGAACCGGAGGGCACGGACGCGGATCTGCCCTGGCTCCGCTGAGCGGAACCAGGGCAGAAGGGCAGATCAGGGGCCGGCCCTCGTCAAGGGCCGGCCGCCGTCGAGGGACGGCCGGTGACGGTCGTCAGTGGGCGACCACCGGGATCTTGAACTCCTCCTCGGCACCCGCCTCGGACGCGCTCTCCGTGCCGCCCGACCCCGTTCCGGGGCGGCCGGTGTTGATGAGGGCGATCGCGATGGCGGCCGCGGCGACGAGGATGCCGACCGCCCACCAGATCGCGGCGGCGAAACCGCTGACCATGGCCTGGAGCTGCAGGAGCTGCGGGTCCGTGGCGCCGGCCGCGTGATCGGCGACGTACGCGGTGGTGGCGCTCGCGGCGATGGTGTTCAGCAGAGCCGTGCCGATGGCGCCGCCGACCTGCTGCGAGGTGTTGACCATCGCGGAGGCCACTCCGGCGTCACGCGGCTCGATACCGTGCGTGGCCAGGGACATCGCCGGCATGAACGCCGTACCCATGCCGAGGCCGAGCAGCAGCATGCCGGGCAGGATGACGGCCGCGTAACTGGTGTTCAGGTCCAGCTGGGTCAGGAACAGCATGCCGACCGCGGCGACCAGGAAGCCGGGCCCCATCAGCAGGCGCGGCGGAACCCGGGTCATCAGCCGGGTGCCGATCTGGGTGGAGCCGGTGATCATGCCCACGATCATGGGCATGAACGCGAAGCCGGTCTTGACCGGGGAGTAGCCCTTCACGACCTGGAGGTAGTAGGTCAGGAAGAGGAACAGCCCGAACATCGCGATGATGGCGAGCCCCAGCGAGAGGTAGACCCCGCCGCGGTTGCGCTCGGTGAGGACGCGCAGCGGCAGCAGCGGCGACTTCACGCGCGCCTCGGTGAGGACGAAGGCGATCAGCAGCGCGGCGGCGGCGATGAACATGGAGACGGTGAGCCCGTCCGACCAGCCGGCCGACTCGGCGCGGGTGAAGCCGTAGACGAGGGCGACCAGGCCGAGCGTGGAGAGCACGACGCCGGGGATGTCCAGCGGTGCGCGGTTGCGGGCGCCGGAGGGCTCGCGGATGACGAAGTACGCGCCTGCGGCGGCGACGACGGCGAACGGGATGTTGACGAAGAACGTCCAGCGCCAGTTGAGGTACTCGGTGAGGAAGCCGCCGAGGATCAGCCCGACCGCGCCACCGCCACCGGCGATGGCCCCGTAGATGCCGAAGGCCTTGGCGCGCTCCTTGGCGTCGGTGAACATCACGGCGAGCAGGGAGAGCGCGGCCGGGGCGAGCAGGGCGCCGAAGACACCCTGGAGGGCCCGGGAGCCGAACATCATCGCCTCGTTCTGGGCGGCCCCGCCGAGCGCGGAGGCCAGCGCGAAGCCGATCAGGCCGACGACGAAGGTGCGCTTGCGCCCCCAGAGGTCGGCGATCCGGCCGCCGAAGAGGAGGAGACCGCCGAAGGCGAGGGCGTAGGCGGTGATGACCCACTGCTTGTTGCCGTCGGAGATGCCGAGGTCGGTCTGGGCGGAGGGCAGCGCGATGTTCACGATGGTCGCGTCGAGGACGACCATGAGCTGGGCGAGCGCGATGAAGGCGAGGGCTTTCCAGCGGCTCGGATCGGGAAGGGCGGTGTCGGCCAGGCGTGGCATGCCGGACGTTTTTGACATGGGTGTAGCCACCTAAGGACGTGAAAGGGCGCCGAGGCGTCGCGAAGTGGGCGTCGGCGGTACGTGCTCTGGCGTACGCGCGACGGTGACGTGGGCCGCCCGCGCGTGACAGGGACGTACGGGCCGGTGTTCGGGTGGGGCGGGACGATGAGGCCGATGGAGTCGGCGGGTCCGGGAAGGTTCAGGTCGGTGCGGGCGTCAGGGGCGCCGCAGATCCTCCAAGGTCGCCGCCGAGCCGGGCAGTTCGGAGCGGGCCGGGGTCTCCAGGCCGTCCAGGAACAACTGCAGATGGCGGTGGGTGAACCGGTCGATGCCCTGGCAGGCGATGCCGGGGAGCGGCCGGGTGAGCTGGGAGAGGGCGACGAGTACGTCACCGACGGCGATGTCGGTGCGCAGCCGCCCCGCGGACTGGGCGCGCGCCACGAGGCCTTCGACGGCCTCTTCGAGGCGCCGACGCTCGGCGAGCAGGTCGGGGTGGTCCTTGTCGAAGACGCCGGAGAGCATCGGACACAGGGCGCCGATGCGTTCGTCGGCGGCCGCGTGCACGAAGCGGCTGAGCGCGGCGAAGGGGTCGGACTCCGCGGCGACGGCCTCCTCGGCCCGCAGGGTGGTGCGGGAGGTGACCGCGAGGACGACCTCATGGGTGAGGGCGGCGCGGTCGGGGAAGTTGCGGTAGAGCGTGGCGTTGCCGACACCCGCGCGGCGGGCGACGTCGTCCAGCGGCACATCCGGGCCGAACTCGACGAACAGCTCGCGTGCGGCCGCGATGATCCGCTCGCGGTTGCGCAGCGCGTCGGCCCGGGGGCGGGGCGCACGGCACGGTGCCGCCGGTGCGGTGCCCTTCCCGGCGACGGCCTCCGCGGCCTTTCCGGTGACGGGCCGCACCGCGTTACCGGTGACGGCCTCTGCAACCTTCCCGGTGACGGGCTGCACCGCGTTACGGGTGACGGCCTCCGCGGCCGACCCCGTGACGGGCTGCACCGCGCTCTCGGCGACGGTCTCCACTGCGGCCCTCCCCCTTCCCTGCGTGTAGTCGGTCGACCCCCGTTCGTAACCGGGGATCGTTTCCCCGTTTAGCGGGGACAGGTATGCAAACGGGGAAAGGATCCCCGCTTATTTCCCACTCCCTTGTGGCCTGAGTCACATCATTTCGGAGGAAAACCCTCCGATCGGCGCACCCAGCGAGCGGCCCCGGACCACCCGGCAGAGGCTGATCGCCAGAGCGCAGTCAGGGGTCGGCCGGCTGCCGCGGACCCCGAAGGCGCCTCTATGCAGCAGCCCCGCCACCGGATACGCAGACACCGCCGCCCGGTCGCCCTGGCCGGAGCGACCGCGCTGGTCGTAGCGGCCATGGCCTCGGCCAGCACCACACTCCACTCCGGCGGCCGCGCCTCGGCCGGGCCGGCGGCCACCGCCCAGGACTCCGCACTCGCCCCGTGCCGGATCTCGGCGACCATGGGCGTACAGATGTCCGAGGGGCTGCCGACCCCGCCCGGCTACTCCCGGTCTACCGGCGAGATCAGGGCGCTCAACCTGATGATCGACTTCCCGGACGCGGAGGGGACGGAACCCGCGACGGACCGGTACGCGGAGTTCTTCCCGCAGACCTCCGAGTGGTTCAGGACCAGCTCCTACGGCCGGCTCGTCTACCGGGCCGAGGTCCCCGTCAAGGACTGGCTGCGGATGCCAATGCCCTTCACGGAGTACGGGATAGAGCGCGGCTCACCGTTCGAGCCGGGCTACCACCAGCTGGTGAAGGACATCGTCGCGGCCGCCGACCCCCGGGTCGACTTCTCCGCGTACGACCTGGTGAACGTGCTGGTCAGCCCGAACGCCGGCCCCTCCGCGCTGGACACCGTGCTCTCGGTGACCTTCTCCGGGAACGACGAGGCCCCGGAGGCGGACGGCGTACCGCTCTCCAACACGTCCTTCGTCTACAGCCGCCAGGACGACGGATCGGGGTCATACGCCGAGACCGGCTACCGCGTCCTGCCGCACGAGAACGGCCATGTCTTCGGGCTGCCCGACCTCTACACGATGGAGGGCGGCGGCTCGGTCGGGCACTGGGACATCATGTCCGAGGACTGGGGGGCCAACAACGACTTCCTGGCCTGGCACAAGTGGAAGCTGGGCTGGCTCGACAACGAGCAGGTCAGCTGCGCGTCGAAGGCGGGCGTCAGCGAGCACACGCTCGGCCCGCTGGCCACCGAGGGCGGCACCAAGCTGGCCTTCGTCCCGCTGAGCGCCCAGTCCGGCTACGCCGTGGAGGTCCGCACGGCGGCGGGCAACGACGAGGCGGTCTGCCGGCCCGGCGTGCTGATCTACAAGGTCAGCTCCGACGTGGACACCGGCCAGGGACCGGTGTCCGTCGCCGACGCAACGGAGGACAGCGGCGGCTGCACCCGGCGCCCCAACGTGCACGCGGAGCTGTCGGACGCCCCGTTCCGCCCCGGCCAGACCTTCACCGACCGGGCCAACGGCGTACGGATATCCGTGCTGGACGAGGACGACGACGGCAACTACCGGGTGCGGGTCACGCGCCCTTGAGGGGTGCGGCCGCGGCGGGTGCCGGTCACGCTCCCGTGAGGGGTGCGGCCTCTTCCAGCCGGATCCGGATCTGGTGCTTGAGGAGCTTCCCGGTGGCGTTGCGCGGGAGCGGCTCGTCGGTGAACAGGACCCGCGCGGGCACCTTGAAGGCGGCCAGCCTCCCGCCGACGTGTTCGCGCAGAGCCTCGGCGGTGACTTCGGCTCCGGCCTCGGCCCCGGCTTTGGCGTCGGCTCCGGCCCCGGCTTTGGCTCCGGCTTTGCCGCCGGCGCGTAGTCGGACGACGGCCGCCACCTCCTCCCCCAGCACCGGGTGCGGGATGCCGAGGACGGCGGCGTCGGCCACGTCGGGGTGGTCGTGCAGGACACCCTCGACCTCGACGCAGTACACGTTCTCGCCGCCCCGGATCACCACGTCCTTGATCCGGTCGACGACGGAGACCCGCCCCTCGCGGCGTACGGCGAGGTCCCCCGTACGGAACCAGCCGCCCTCGCCGAATGCCTCCTCGGTCGCCGCCGCGTCGCGCCAGTAGCCGCGGAACAGCGACTGGCCGCGCAGCCACAGCTCCCCCGGCTCCCCGTCGGGCAGCTCCTCGCCGGACGGCCCGGCGATCCGTACCTCGGTGACGGGGGTGGGCCGTCCCGCGCCGCCGGGCTCGGCGCGGTAGTCGTCGCCGAAGTGCGCGAGGACGCCGCCGCTGGTCTCGGTGAGGCCGTAGCCGTTGCGGGGCTCGACGCGCTTCCCGTACCGGGCGGTGAGGCGGGTGACCAGGGCGGGCGGGGCGGGCGCTCCCCCGGTGCTGAACAGCGTGAGGCTCTCCAGCCCGTCTCCCGCCCGCTCCGCGGCCTCCAGCAGTTGGAGGCCGGTGGCGGGAACCCCGGCGAAGTGCGTGACGCGGTGCGTACGGATCAGCCGCAGTGCCTCGTCCGCGTCCCACTTGTGCATCAGGACGAGGGTGCCGCCGGCGGCCATCGCACCGTAGAAGCCGGTGAACGCGGCGACGTGGAAGAACGGGAACGTCATCAGGGAGACGGGGGCGGACCCCTGCCCCGGGATGACTCCGCGCGCCAGTGCGGAGGCCGCCGCGTGGTAGCGGGGGTTGAGGGCGGCCGCGGCCTGGGCGAGCTGGGTGGCCACCGCACCCTTGGGGCGGCCGGTGGTGCCGGAGGTGTAGAGGATCGTGGCGTCGTCCTCGGGCCGGGGCTCCACGTCGGGCGGCGCGGCCAGCGGATCGGGCGCGGGGAACTCCTCGTACCGCTCGACGCGCAGGCCCTCCGCCGTGCACCCCGCACCGTGGAAGAGGACGACGCGCGTCCCGGTCCGCCGGGCCCAGTCGGCGACCCGCCCCAGCCGCTCCCCGTCCACGAGGAGCACGGCGGGCTCGCAGTCATCGAGCGCGTGGCCGAACTCCCCCTCGGTCCACCAGGCGTTGAGGGGTACGGCGACGAGACCGGCCAACTGGGCGGCCCAGAAGGCGATCTGCCACTCGGGATGGTTCCGCATCGCGATCACGGCCCGGTCGCCGGAGCGCAGCCCGCACCGCTCCCGCAGGCGTACGGCGAGGGCGGAGGCGGCGGAGAAGAACTCCCCGTAGGAGTACGTCCGTTCCCCCGCGATCAGGAACGGCGCGTCCCCGTAGGCCCAGGTGGTCTCCACGAACTCCCGCAGCGTACGGGGCCCGTCCGCGTACTCCGGCGTCCCCCGCTCGCCGACGACCACGGCGAAGGGCGCGCCGGGCGCGGTGAGGGAGGCCTCGACGCGCGCGGCACGCCGGGCGCGTTCCGCTCGGGCCGCGGCGTCTTCGGGGCCCGGATGCGGGAGCGGGGGCGGGGACGGGTGGGTGTGGTGCGGCACGGACGGCCTCTCTCGCGCTGACGCTGGCTGCTACGCGAGACGCTATGCGGGCGGGGCGGGAGCCGCCAGGGCCACCGGTGCACGCGCGGCCGCCTCCCCGTGCCGCCGTCTTCCCGTGCCGGAG